>JBIJED010000091.1:0-8679 GCA_044343785.1 Azospirillales bacterium
CCCGGATGCCCGCTTCCGGCAGGTCGATCCCGATGAAGACGATCGCTCCGGATGATCCGTTGGGGGGGTGGGTGCCGTCCGGAGCACGGTCCGTGCGCACGATGTCCTGCACACCTTGGATGAGGACCGGGTCGCGTTCCCCGGCGATCCGCACCACGCCCTTGTAGCGCAGCAGCCGATCGGCGTGACGCAGGATCAGGAACGACAGCGCGTCGCGCAGCCGATCCGGGTCGAGTGGGCCGTCGAGATGCACGGCGAACGATCGGACGGCGGCGTGGGCGGCCGGCGGCGTCGGCGATGGTGTCGCGAAGATCGAGCGCGCTTCCGGGGACGGCCGGAACGTCGCCTCGGGCCAGGGTCCGAGCAGGATCGCCGGGTCCATCCGGGCCGGGTCGATCGCCGTGATGTCGGCCAGCGGATTGATCGCCCGAAGCGCGGCCACGATGTCCGTCCGGGCCGCGCCCGGGTCGCGGTCGACCTTGTTGAGGAGCAGGCTGTCCGCCGCGGCGATCTGCCGGTCGACTTCGATGAAGCGGCCGCGGAGTTCGGACAGCCGGGGGACGTCGCACACGGTGACCACACGCACCGTCCGGACGCGGCCCTTCAGGCCGGGGCTTCGGGCGAGGGCCCGGACGATGGCGCCCGGATCGGCGAGGCCGGTCGTCTCCAGGACCGCGATCCGGACCCGCGCGGGGTCCGCGTCGCGCAGTCGCAGCAGCGCGCCCAGGGCCGCCGCGAGATCCTCCCGGATGGTGCAGCAGATGCAGCCGTTGGCCAACTGCACGACGCCGCCCCCCGCCGCCGCGGCCGCGGACAGCAGCCGCCCGTCCACGTCGACCTCGCCGAACTCGTTGACCAGCACCGCGACGCCGGTCGCATCGCGGGCGGTCAGCACCGCGTTGAGGCAGGTCGTCTTTCCGGCTCCCAGGAAGCCGGAAAGGATCACGAGCGGCAGGGCATCGGACATCCGGCTCTCGCACAATCCCTCTTGAACGCGCGCGGCGGGTGACCGAACCTCATCCCAACAAGGGAGGATTGTCTAATGAAGATCGCCACCGTCGGCAAGGGCGGGTCCGGCAAGACCACGCTGGCCGGGACCCTCGCCCGTATCTTCGCGGAGCGCGGGCAGCGGATCGTCGCCATCGACGGCGACCCGAACCCCAACCTCGCCCTCACGCTCGGGATGACCACCCAGGCGGCGGACGCCATCACCTACATCCCGCCCAGCCTGATGACGTTGGTGAAGGAGCCCGACGGCACCTCGCGGCTGGAACCCACGATGAGCGATGTCGCCATCATGGAGAAGTACGCGGTGCGGGCGAACGAGGGCATCGACCTGATCGTCATGGGCAAGCCCGCCCACGGCACGGCCGGCACCGGCTGCATGTGCGCGTCGCACCGCGCAGTGCGCGGCCTGATCGCGGAGCTGACCAACATCGGCGAGCACACGATCAGCGACATGGAGGCGGGGCTGGAGCACCTGAAGCGCGGCACCGCGCGCCACGTCGACATGATGCTGGTGGTGGCGGAGCCCTACTACCGCTCGCTCGAGGCGGCGCTGCGTACGTGCGAGCTGGCGCAGGAGCTGAACATCCCCTTCGTCAAGGTGGTGGCCAACAAGGCGCGCACGGCCGAGGAGCGCGAGGCGATCCTGGTCTTCTGCCGCCAGCACGGGCTGGACGTCATCGGCGAGGTGCCGTTCGACGACGCGTTCGCGCTCGCCGAGCGGCAGGGTCATTCGCCTTACGACGCCGCACCGGATTCGCCGGGAATCGGAGCCATCCGCGCGATCGCCGATGCGATCACGGGGCTCGCCGCCGGAATGCCGCCCAAGGGATCGCCCGGCGATGGCGCGGTCGCACGGGCCTGACGGGTCGGCTCGGGGCGGCCTGCTCGTCGGCGAGCTGGCCGCCGCCCTCGGGGTGACGGCGAAGACCCTCCGCTTCTACGAGAAGGAGGGCGTGGTCCCCCCGCCGGCGCGAACGGCGGCAGGCTACCGCGTCTACTCGCCGCATGCGGTCCGGCGCGCACGGATGGCGGTTTCGCTTCGGTCCTTCGGTTTTTCGGTGGAGGCGGTGCGCGCCCTGCTCGCCGCGCGCGACGGTGCGACGCTGCGTGCCCGGCTGATGGCGGTTCTGGACGAGCGGATCGGACAGGCGATGCTCGACATCGCCGTACTCCAGGGCCGACGGGAGGAGATGGAGGCGCGGCTTCTCGCCCTGTTCGCCCTTCCGTCGATGGCCGATGCGGACGCGGTCGGCGACGCCTTCCTCGGACGCGCCGTGGGCGGCGAGCCGGAGGCGCCGGCGCGGGTGGGTCGATCGCAGGAATTGTTGACCTTGCCCTAGGGGCAAGCCCCAACCTGTTCCCCATCGGATGTGGATTTGGCCGGCCGAGGGGGACGGAACGATGGCGGAGGCTCGGGCGACGGCCCCGGCGAACGGACGGGAGCGGTACCTTCCGCGGTTCGCGCTCGACCAGGGACCGATCACGGAGGTCCATGCCTTCTGGCTGGCGGGGATGAGCTGCGACGGCTGTTCCATCGCCGCGGTCGGGGCGCAGAACCCGACCGTCGAACAGCTGGTCTCGGGCAGCATCCCCGGCCTTCCGAAGATCGTCCTGCACCACCCGGTGCTCTCGGTCACCGCCGGCCACGAGTTCATGAAGGCGCACCACCTCGCCAAGGAGGGCAAGCTCGGCGCGCCCTACGTGATCATCTGCGAGGGGTCGATCGCGGACGAGACGATCGCCGGGGCCTTCGGCGGATACTGGTCGGCGATGGGCGTGGAGTATCTGGAGGACGGAACCGCGAAGCCGATCCCGACCGCCCACTGGGTCCGCGATCTCGCGAAGGGGGCCGCGGCGGTCATCGCGGTCGGCACCTGCGCCACCTGGGGCGGCGTTCCGGCGGCGGCCGGCAACGTCACCAACGCCATGTCGGTGATGGACTTCCTGGGCAAGGACTATCTCAGCCAGCTCGGCCTGCCGCCGATCAACATCCCCGGCTGCGCCCCGCTCGGCGACAACATCACCGAGACGATCTCATCCATCCTCATGTTCCTGGCCGGCGTCGGCCCCCTGCCGGAGTTCGACGAGCTCGGGCGGCCGGCGTGGATGTTCCAGTCGACCGTGCACCGCGGCTGCGTGCGCGCCGGGAACTACGAGGAAGGCAAGTTCGCCGACGAGTACGGGCAGAAGGAATGCCTCGTCGAACTCGGCTGCTGGGGCCCGGTCGTGCAGTGCAACATGGTCTCGCGCGGGGCGCTGGGCCACAATGGCGGCTGCATGAACACGGGCGGCATCTGCATCGGCTGCACCATGCCCGGCTTCCCCGACGCCTTCGCCCCCTTCTACAAGCGCCCGCCCGGCACGCTGGTCTCCTCCACCATCAGCCGCGGGACCGGCGGCTTCGTCTCCTACCTGCGGGACTTCACCCAGCGCAGCCGAAACCTGACCAGCCGCTGGAAAGAGACAGGCGAGGTGCCGAGCGGCTGGGCCAAGGTGAACGCCGTGCCGTCGACCGTCGACAAGGCGGTGGGCTTCTTCTACGAGAAGATCCGCCGCCACGGCACGCGGTTCGAGCCGGGATCGGAGCGTCAGAAGGCGTTGCAGGCCTCGGCCCGCACCTTCCTCGACAGCCGCCCCTCCTCCCGGGCCGCGGAATAGGGGGCCGGACGATGTGGATCCTCGGCTTCATCGTCGCCGGCCTCGTCGTCGTGGTGGTCGCGGCATTGCTGATCGGCATCCTCCTCGAGGCGCGGCGCATCCTCCGCCTCGCCCGGGCGGCCGACGAGATCGTGGCGCAGATCGACGCCAACACCCGCTCGGTCTGGGCGCTGACGACCACGAACGCGGTCGCCGGCCAGATCCTGGAGGGCGCGCAGGCGATCGATCGCAACGCGGCAGCGGTCGTCGACGGGCTGACGGGCGGCGCCGGCCGCTCCGACGCGGCCTGAGGGAGGGAACAGCGATGGACGACACCACCCTCTGGATCCTCGCGATCGTCTTGGCGCTGGTGGTGACCGGCGTGGTGGCGGTCCTGCTGACGCTCGTCATCGGCACCGCCCGGCAGATCAAGGACGGCGTCGCGGCGATCTGGGCCAACGGCCAACGGGTCGCGAACAACACGATCCACATCGCCAACCTGCACCGCACCCACGAGACGGCGGACCGCATCCTCGGCCGCGCCGGGCGCATCGCGGGACACGTCGCGGCGCTGGACGCCCACGTCAACCCATCGACGGGAGGCCCGCGATGACGACGCTGCTCACTCTTCTGTCCTGCCTCGCGGCGCTCGCATTCCTGGCGACCGTCGCCTGGGGTCTCGTCCGCATCGTCGACCTGCTGGAGGCGATCGGTGGCCGGGGCGACAGCTATCTCGCCAAGCTCCGGCTGGGGCTGCGGGCGATCGAGCGGGAGACGGCGCACCTGCCGGCGGCGGCCCCGGGCGTGAACGCCGCCCTCGCCGCGACCGCATCGGGCCTCGTCGCGGTCGACGAAGGGCTGGGCCGGGTCCTGGCCGGGCTGACGAAGGGGAGTGCGGCGTGATGGGCGCCCTGGCTCTGACGATCTGGGCCGTGACCCTCGCGATCGTCGCGGTGGTGATCGTCCCGGTCGCGGTCGTCCTCCTTCGGCGCGCGCTGGCCGCCGCCCGGGCGATCGAGGCCTACATGGCCGACATGCTGACCGCCGGGGTGGGCGTGGCCGGTAACACCGCCGCGATCCCGGCGCTGGACGTCACGCTGGCGACGGCGGCCGCGATGGCGCCCGTCGCCGAAGGCATCGCCGCCAAGGCCGCCGCGGCCGAGGCGTTCGTCACCGGCAAGGGGGGCGCGGCATGATCGGTGTCCTGACTTTCGTCACCGTCGTCCTCGCGCTCGTGATCGTCGCCGTTGTCGCCTGGCATCTGATCGGCATCTACGCGGCGCTGAAGCGCGCCGGCGATCATCTGGAAAAGCTGGCCGGCGGCCTCGCCGCGGTCCGCGACCACACCGGGCCGCTGAACGGCCGGGTGGACGCGATCAACGCTGGGCTCGCCGCCCTGTTGCCGCCGCTCGGTGGGACGGCGTCGAGCCTTGGCGTCATCGCAGCGGCACTCAAGAAGACCTGAGCAGGACGGAACACGCCCCATGTGCTTTGAAAATCTGCCCATCGAGTTCGACGCGAACGGCAAGGCCTTTCTGAAGGCGGGCGTGAGGAACCCCTACGAATATCAGGTGCGCACGCTGGAGGAGCGCGAGCAGAAGCTGAAGGGCATCGCCGCGCGCAACGGACAGCTGGTCGACATCGACTACGACCCGTTCACCCGGGTGGCGGGCGCGCTCGCCTTCCATTCGACGGTCGACCTGCCCAACCGCCGCATCGTCGACACCAACTCGATGGCGACGCTGTTCCGCGGGTACGAGGTGATCCTGCGCGGGCGCGACCCGCGCGACGCGGCCTTCATCTCCTCGCGCGCCTGCGGCGTGTGCGGCGGCGTGCATTCCACCGCCTCGGCCCTGTCGATCGAGATGGCGCTGGGCATCAAGCCGCCGCCGATGGGCATCGTCGTGCGCAACCTGCTGCTCAGCTGCGAATACCTCTACGACAACCCCTTGCACCTGTTCGTCCTGTCCGGTCCCGACTTCTCCGAGACGCTGGTCAAGCAGACCAACCCGGAGATCTGGGCGAAGGCCGAGACGGCGCCCGCCCGCGGCCGGGCGCTGCACGGCTATGCGACGATCGGCGCGATCATGACCGATCTGAACCCGCTGACCGGCAAGCTCTACCTCGAAGCCCTTCAGATGACCCGCGTGGCGCGCGAGGCCTACGTTTTGCTGGGCGGCAAGTATCCGCATCCCGAGACGATCATTCCGGGTGGCGTGACCACCACCATCACCACGACCACGTTCAACGAGTTCTATCTCAAGATCCAGCATTTCTTCGATTATGCGAAGAAGTGCGTGGCGATCTGGGACGACGTGTTCGACTTCTTCTATGAGTGCGACGCCCGGTACATGGATTGCGGGCGCCTGCCGGCGACGATGATCGACTTCGGCCAGTGGGACCACGAGGACCACTACGACGCCACCTACGCCAACTGCAACGCGTGGGGCGAGAAGCGCTGGTCGACGCCGGGCGTGGTGGTGGACGGGCGGCTTGTGACCACCCGCTTGACCGACATCAACGTCGGGCTCGAGGAGTTCGTCGAGCATTCCTACTACGAGAAGTGGGCCGACTATCCGTTCAAGACCGACCCGCTGGGCAACCCGTTGAGCCCCAACCATCCCTGGAACAAGACGACCATCCCGCGGCCGGGCGCGCAGAACTGGAAGGAGCGCTATTCCTGGTCGACCACGCCGACCTGGGACCGCAAGACCTTCGAGGCCGGCGCCTACGCGCGCGTCTATCTCACCGCGCTCGCGCAGAAGGTGCCGCACAGCGACTATATCCAGGCGACCGGCGACGGGCTCCGCCTGACCGTGGCCCGGGGCGCCAACCTGCCCGAGACGGTGCTGGAGTGGAAGATCCCGAAGGTCTGGAACGCGTTCGAGCGCAATCGCGCGCGGGCCTACGCGGTCGCCTTCAACCTCATGGTCACGCTGGAGAACTTCGTGCGCGCCTGCGACCTGCAGAAGCGCGGGGAGACCAAGGTGGCGACGCCGTTCGAGATCCCCACCACGGGCCATTCGATCGGCGTCGGCTTCTGGGGGGCAGGGCGCGGGTTCCTGTCCCACCATTGCGAGATCAAGGACGGGCTGCTCGCCAACTACCAGATCATCACGCCGTCCACCGTGAACGCCTGCCCCCGCACGCCCTGGGGCGAGCCGGGCCCCTACGAGCAGGCGGTGCTGAACACCACCATCGTCGAGAGCCGGTTCAAGGGGGCGGAGGACTTCCAGGGCATCGACATCCTGCGGGCGCTGCGCTCGTTCGATCCCTGCATGCCGTGTACGACGCACGTGATGGTCGAGGGGTCGGACCGGGTCGTCACGCGCGAGGTGACCACCTGTGCCTGCGGCATTGATTGAGACGGAGGTCGAGACGGCCTGGACCGGCGGCACGCTGATCGGGATCGTCGGCTTCTCCACTCTGCCCGTGGGCTTTCCGCTCGGCCCCGGCCTGATGACGGGCCTGCGCGCCCGTCTGCCGGGCGTGCAGGTGGAGAACATGACCTGGGGGCCGATGCACGTGGTGCAGCGGTTCCAGCAGCCCGACGTGCCGCGGCCCGACCGGCTGGTGCTGATCGGTGCCGCCGCGGTGTGCCGATCGCCGGGGGCCATCGCCGTCCACCGCTGGGCAGGCGGTCACCTGGGCGAGATCGAGATGCAGGACCGGGTCTACGAGGCGGTGACCGGCGTCGTCGACCTGGAGAACACGCTGATGATCGGCACCCACTTCGGGATCTGGCCGGCGGACGTCTGGACCGTGGAGGCCGACCTGCCGGCCGACTGCTTCCAGCGGATGGTGATGGCCGAGAGCGAGGGGCGCGCCGACGACCGGTCGCTGACCGAGCGTTTCGGCTGGTCGCCGGCCGCGATGACCGCAGGGCTCGTCGAAGGTGCCGTCGACGTGCTGACCGGCGGCTACGCCCCGCCCAAGGACGCGGCCGCGCTGGTCAAGCTCACCGCCTTCACGCACAATCACGGCATACCGCACCGGGGGGCCACGCCATGAGCGACACCGTCGTCCACAGCTCAGGGAACGCCGCGCTCGATCGCCTCCAGGCGCGCGAGGAGGTGCTGCAGATCTGCTACTGGTACCAGGGCGAGGGGTTCGGCGAGCGGCTGAGCCCGGCGGCCGTGATGCCGTTCCTGAACATCGACCGCGCGGTCGTCGCCGCCATCTTCGAGGCGCTGGCCGAGGAGGGGGAGTTCGAGCGGACGGACGGCGACTTCGTCTTCTCCGCCGACGGCAAGCGCCGGGCGGGGCGGCTCTTCGTCGAGACCTTCACCGAATTCCAGACCGGCACCCATGGCGAGTGCACGGCCGGTTGCTGCGAGGGCGACGAGGTGTGCGATCACGAACACTGACCCCCAAGCACCCCAGGCGCTCGTCGGCTACCGCACGAACGAGGAGTGGATCGCCCTCCTCGATCGTCTGAACGCCGGTTTCGCCGAGCTGGAGACCACCCTCGACGCCGATGCGCGGGAGCGGGTGCTGTCGCTGATGCAGGAGGTCGACGCCGTTCACCGCGAGGCGCTGCATCGCCTCGTCCGCCTGTTCAAGGAGGGGGTGGTGGAGCAGGTGATCACCGACCCCGCCATCCACACCCTGTTCGGCATGTACGACCTGCTGCCGCCCGAGGAGCCGGGCTGCGCCAAGGTCTGGGATTTCCTGGCCGACGTGCCGGCGGCAACCGCCCCCGCACCCGCGCTGGCCGACGGGCTGCCGCCGCACTGGTCCCCGGCGCCGGTCATCCACGGCCCCGCCCCGGGCGAGGCGCTGCTCTGCCGGATGGACGAGGGGACGATCGTTCTGGCGAACGCGGGCGGGATGCTGCATGCGATGGACGCCGCCTGCCCGACGCACGGCGGCCTGATGATGGGCGGCCGGCTGGACGGGCTGTCGTGGATCTGTCCGCACGGGCCGGCCTGCATCTACGACGTGCGCGACGGCGCGCGGCTCGGTGGCGGGCCGGGTCTGCACTGCCACCCCGTCCGGACGGAGACGACCGGGCGGATCCTCGTGGGGTTCGGC
>JBIJED010000226.1:0-5405 GCA_044343785.1 Azospirillales bacterium
CATCCCGCACACGCCGCTGAAGCCGGCGTTCTGAGCCCATGCGCGTGCTGGTCGCCGGCGTGGGCAACCCGTTGCGGGGCGACGACGGGTTCGGCGTCCTCGCCGCCCGCCGGTTCGGCGAGGATCCCCGCCGTCCGGCCGGTGCCGTGGTGATGGAGACCGGGATCGGCGGCATCCACATGGTGCAGGAGCTGATGCGCGGCTACGACGCGCTGGTCCTGTTCGACGCCGTCGACCGCGGCCGGGCGGCGGGCGAGGTCGCGCTGCTGGAGCCGGTGCTGCCCGACGTCGCCGGCATGACCGACATGGAGCGGCGCGACTATTTCTGCGACATGCACTACTCGACGCCGGTCCGCGCCCTGACGCTCGCGCGGGAGATCGGCGCCCTGCCGCCGCGGGTCCGCATCGTCGCCTGCCAGCCGCGCGACGCCGACGCCTACGTCATCGGCCTGGACGCGCAGGTCGAGGCGGCGATCGGCCCGGCGGTGACGCTGGCGATCGAGGCGATCCGCGGGTTCGGCGCGCCTTAGCAGATGCGCGGCAGCTGCTCGCCGGTCAGCACGTCGACGATCCGCCGCCCGCCGAACGCCGTGTCCATCACCACCTGTCCCGGCCGCTCGGCGACGCAGGTGCCGATGCGGGCGGCCTCGGCCCCCAGCGGGTGGGCGCGCAGCGCCGCCAGCGCGGCCTCGGCCCGGTCGCCCGGCACCACCGCGACCATCTTGCCCTCGTTGGCGAGATAGAGCGGGTCCAGGCCCAGGATCTCGCACACCCCGCGCACGGCATCCCGCACGGGCATCGCCGTCTCGTTCACCGTGATGCCGACGCCCGACGCCTCGGCCGCCTCGTTCAGCACGGTGGCGAGGCCGCCGCGGGTGGCGTCGCGCAGAAAGCGGGTGTCCGGCACCGCGTCCAGAAGGGCGGCCACCAGTCCGTTCAGCGGGGCCACGTCGCTGGTCAGCGACGTCTCCAGGTCGAGGTCGCCGCGCGCCGCCAGCACCGCCGCCCCGTGGTCGCCCAGCGTGCCGGTCACCAGAACCGCGTCGCCCGGCCGGCAGTGCGTGACCGACAGTTCGACCCCGGCGCGCACCACGCCGATGCCCGCCGTGTTGACGAACAGCCGGTCGCAGGCGCCGTGGGGCACCACCTTCGTGTCGCCGGTCACGATCGCCACGCCGGCCTCGCGCGCCGCCGCCGCCATCGACCGGGCGACGTCGCGCAGCACGTCGATCGCCAGCCCCTCCTCCAGGATGACGGAGCAGGAGAGCTGGAGCGGCACCGCCCCCGCCGTCGCGAGATCGTTGACCGTGCCGCACACGGCCAGCCGCCCGATGTCGCCGCCCGGAAAGACGATGGGGGTGACCACGTAGCTGTCGCTGGTGAAGGCGAGGCGGTCGCCCCGCACGGCGAGGTCGGCCAACGCCGTCACCGCCGCGTCCTCCCGCTCGCGAGGGGCGCCCTCGGCGAAGGCGGCGAGGAAGACCTCCTCGATCAGGGCCTTCATCGCGCCACCGCCGGCCCCGTGGGCCAGCGTGACCGTCGCGGCACGCCCGCCGGTCACGCCGCCGCCGGCTCGCGTGCGAGGGCGCCGTAGCGGTGATAGGCGGCGCACGATCCTTCGGAGGAGACCATGAGCGCGCCCAGCGGCGTCGCCGGGGTGCAGGCGGTGCCGAACACGCGGCAGTCGCGCGGGCGGATGCGCCCGGTCAGCACGTCGCCGCACTGGCACTGGTCGGGATCGGCCACGGCGAGGTTGGGCAGGAGGAAGCGCCGTTCGGCGTCGAAGGCGGCATAGGCCGGGCGCAGGCGCACGCCCGACTCCGGAATGCTGCCCAGGCCCCGCCATTCGAAGAATTCGCGCGGCTCGAACACCCGGGCGACCGCGTCGCGCGCCGCGCGGCTGCCGTCGTCGCGGGCGACGCGGGCGTACTGGTTCTCGACCTCGGCCCGGCCGTCGCGGATCTGCGCCAGCACCATCCAAAGCGACTGGAGCACGTCCAGCGGCTCGAAGCCCGCGACCACCAGCGGCCGGCGATGGGTCTCGGCGACGAAGCGATAGGGCTCGGTCCCGATCACCATGCTGACGTGCCCGGGCCCGAGGAACCCGTCGATCCGCAGGTCGGGCGCCTCCAGCAGCGCCGCGATGGTGGGGATGATGGTGATGTGGTTGCAGAAGAGCGCGAAGTTGCCGATGCCCTCCCGCTCCGCCTGGAGGACGGTCAGCGCCGTCGCCGGCATCGTCGTCTCGAACCCCAGGGCGAAGAAGACGACGGTGCGCGACGGTTCCGCCCGGGCGATGGCCAGCGCGTCCATCGGGGAATAGACGGTGCGGACGTCCAGCCCGCGGGCCTTCGCCTCCATCAGGCTGCCGCGGCTTCCGGGAACGCGGATCGCGTCGCCGAAGGTGGCGAGCGTGACGCCCGGCGTCTCGGCCAGCGCGATGCAGTCGTCCACCCGCCCCATCGGCAGCACGCAGACCGGGCACCCCGGCCCGTGGATCAGTTCGACCGACCGGGGCAGCATCCCCTCGATCCCGAAGCGGAAGATCGCGTGGGTGTGCCCGCCGCAGATCTCCATGATCGCCGTCGGCGCGCCGCGCCGTTCGGCGATCGCGTCGGCGACGGTCTCGATCTCCTTGAGGATCGACCGGGCGAGCGCGGGATCGCGGAACTCGTCGACGTACCTCATCGCGCGGGCACCGCCGCGAAGGCCTCCTCCTCCTCGCCCAACGAGGCCATCAGCGCCAGCGTGGCCTGCGCCTCCGTCTCGTCGATGCGGCTCATGGCGAAGCCCACGTGGATCAGCACCCAGTCGCCGATGCAGCTCTCCGGCGTCTGCCCGGGGTCGAGCAGGCAGGCGAGCCCCACCTTGCGCCGCACCCCCGCCACGTCGGCGACGGCGATGGCGTTGGCGGCGTCAACGATCTCGACGATCCGGCCGGGTATTCCCAGACACATGGTTCACGCTCCTCCCGCGTCCGACAGCCGGGCCGCCACCACGGCCGCCTGGCCGAGGGCGAGGCCGCCGTCGTTCGCGGGAACGCTACCATGGGTCAGGACGCGTCGCCCATGGGCCGCGAAGCCCGCCTCCAGCAATTCGTGGAGGACCGCATTCTGGAGGCACCCTCCGGTGAGCGCGACCGTGTCGACGTCGGGCGCCACCTGCAGGGCGAGGTCGACGAGCGCCGTCGCGAGGCCCCGGTGGAAGCGCGAGGCGACCGCGCCGACCGGCACGCCCCGGCCGACGTCGGCCAAGAGCGCCGCCCACATCGGCGCCGGGTCGAGCGCCACGAGGTCGGCGTGCGCGACGATGGCGAAGGGATGGGGTGCGCCGTCGTCGGTCCGGTCCACCGCGGACTCCAGGCGGGCCGCCGCCTCTCCTTCCCACCCGATGCGGTCGGGGGCGAGCGAGAGGGCCGCCGCCACCGCGTCGAACAGACGGCCGCACGACGACGCCGGCGGCGCGTTCAGGCCCGTTCGGACCATGGCGGCGAGGGTGCCGACCGGTCGTGCGCGGAGGTCGGCGACCGAAGGCACGTCGGCGAACCGCGCGGACGCGGCCTCCCAGCCGAACGCTCGGTCGATCTGGGCGAACAGGTTGCGCCACGGCTCGTGCGCCGCCCGGTCCCCGCCTGGCAACGCGCAGGGGACCAAGGTGCCGACACGGCGGACCTCGCGATAGCCGCCGACCAACAGTTCACAGCCCCACAGCGCTCCGTCCTCGCCCAGACCGAGCCCGTCGAGCGCGATGCCGAGCACCGGTGGCGCATCGATCGGAACGCCGTTCTCCAACAGGCAGGACGCCACATGGGCGTGGTGGTGGGCGACCGCGTGCACCGTCGCCCCGTGTCGCCCGGCGATGACACGCCCGAGTGCGGTCGACCGATAGCCGGGATGGGTGTCCACGGCCACGTGCGCCGGCACGTGAGCGAACAGACGGGCGTAATGGTCCGCGACGATGGCCAGTTCGTCCGCCGTCTCGGGATCGTCCAGATCGCCGACATGATGGGACAGGATCGCGCCATGGGCGCCCATGACGCAGATGGCGGCCTTCTGCTGTCCGCCCAAGGCAAGGATCGGCGGCGGACGATCGAGGCCGGGCGGCAGGGGCAGCGGCGCGGGGGCGAGGCCGCGAGCCCGCCGCAGCGTGCGGGCCCGGCCGGAGACGACCCGCGCGACGCCGTCGTCGATGCGGACCGCGATCGGCCGGTCGTGCAGCAGGAACCCGTCCGCGATCCCGCCCAGCCGATCGAGCGCCCGGTCGTCGTCCGTCTCCTGCGGGGCGTTCGAGACGTTCCCGCTCGTCATCACCAGCGGCCCCGCGAAGGGTCCGAGCAGCAGGCGGTGCATCGGCGTCGTGGGAAGCATCACGCCCAACGTGTCCATCCCCGGCGCGATCGCGTCCGGCAGACCGTCGTCCGCCAGCCGCCGGAGCAGGACGATGGGCGCCTCAGCCGACGACAGGAGACGCGCCTCCGCGTCCGAGACGGTGCACAGGGCCCGCGCCCGCCCGATGTCGCGGACCATCAGGGCGAACGGCTTGGTGTCGCGGCGCTTGCGCACCCGGAGCCGTGAGACGGCGGCGGCGTCCGTCGCGTCGCAGGCGAGCTGGAACCCGCCCAGGCCCTTGAGGGCGAGGATCCCGCCCCCGCGCAGCAGATCGGTCGCGGATGAGATCGGACTCCCGGTCCGTCGCGGCCCCGAGAAGCGCAACCGCGGGCCGCAGTCCGGACAGGCGGTCGCCTCGGCGTGGAACCGACGGTCGGCGGGGTCCGCGTATTCGGCGGTGCAGGCCGGGCAGAGCGGGAACCCGGCCATGGTCGTGCGCGACCGGTCGTAGGGAAGGGCCTCGACGATGCTGAACCGCGGCCCGCACTGGGTGCACGTGACGAAAGGGTGGGCGAAGCGACGATCGTCGGCCCGGTCCATCTCGGCCCGGCAGTCGGCGCAGATGGCGGCATCGGGCACGACGGCCGTGGACGGCGTTCCCGCAGCGCTTTCCAGGATCGTGAAGCCGTCGGATGTGAGGGAAGCGGCAAGCGGGGCGACTTCGATGGCATCGATCCGGGCGAGCGGCGGTGGCTCGGCGGCGAGACGGGCCAGAAAGGCATCGATCGCCTCACCCGGACCGGCGAGCCGGATCGACACCCCGTCCGCGTCGTTGCGGACGTCACCCAAGAGGCCGGCCCCGGTCGCCATGCGCCAGACCGTCGGGCGGAAGCCGACGCCCTGCACGATGCCGCGGACCCGGACGGCCACCCCGTGCCGGACCCCCGACCGCTGCACTGCGGCACTCCGATTGTCGTCGGCCGGACCGTTCATCGTCACCGGATCATCGGGTCCGTGTCGCCCTTGTCAATGGCCGACCCCATCGTGCCAGGGCTCCGAACTCATGTTACGGGGGGT
>JBIJED010000352.1:0-4187 GCA_044343785.1 Azospirillales bacterium
CGCCACCGCCCGCCGATCCGCCACCCTCGCCCCGGTCGCCGTCACCTGCGTCGCCCGCGACCTGCCTCCCGTCGACGCCTTCGAGACCTATCGCCGCCTCGCCGCCGCGCGCGGACCGCAGGACGTGTTCCTGCTGGAAAGCCTCGCCGGCCCCTTGCGCGACACGGCACAGGCCGTCGTCGGCTTCGGGCACCTGCTTTCGCTCGAGGTCGCCGGCCGCGACGTGCGGCTGTCCGGCCGGCCGTTCCTGGTCGACCGGATGGCCCGTGGCCTCAGGGCGGCGGGCGTGGTCGCGGCGGAGGGGGCGCGCCTCAGGATGGCCGACGCCTTCGGCCTGTTCGACCTGCTGCGCGCGGCCGAGGCCCAGTTCGCCGTCGGCGGGGTGGAGCCTTCGCCCGGCGGCTACCGCTTCGGCTTCTTCGGCGTCTTCGGCTACGACGTCGTCCACGCCATCGAGCGCCTGCCGAAGACGATCGCGGCGGGGCAGGGGCGGGCGGACGTCCACCTCGCCCTGTTCCGCTCGGCCCTCGTGGTGGACGTGGCGTCGAACCGCTGCCGGATGATCGAGGCGCGCTCGCCCGCCTGGGCGCCGGACGGTGCGGGGTTCGAGCCGCCAGCCCCCGTCCCCCCTGCTTCCGCCCCCGCGGCTCCCGTTCCCGACGCCGTCGTCGACACCATGACCCCCGAGGACTTCTGCCGGAAGGTCGACACGGCACTCGCCCACATCGCCATCGGCGACGTCTATCAGGTGCAGGTGGGGCACGAGATCGCGATCCGCTCGTCGATCGCCCCGCTCGACGTCTACCGGCGGCTGAGGGCGCGCAACCCCGCCCCCTACATGTACCTGACCACGCTGGGCGGGCAGACGCTGATCGGGGCGAGCCCGGAGGTGCTGTTCCGCCTGGAGGGGCGGCGGATCGTGATGCGCCCGCTCGCCGGCACCACGCCGCGCCGGGGCGATCCCGCGGTCGACGGGCCGGCGGTGGAGGCGCTGAAGACCGACGAGAAGGAGATCGCCGAGCACGTGATGCTGGTCGATCTCTGCCGCAACGACATGGGCCGCGTCTGCGTGCCGGGCACGCTGGCGGTGACCGAGCTGATGGCGGTCGAGCGCTACAGCCACGTCTACCACCTCGTCTCCAACGTCGAGGCCGACGCGGCGGACGGGGTGGACGCGTGGGAACTGATCCGCGCCACCTTCCCCGCCGGCACCATGACCGGCGCGCCCAAGGTGCGGGCGATGGAGATCATCGAGGATCTGGAGGTGAGCCGCCGCGGCGCCTATGCGGGTGCCGTCGGCTTCGTCGATTTCGCCGGCGAGGCGGTGCTGGCGCTGTGCATCCGCACCGCGGTCCACGACGGCGAGGCCTATTCGATCCGCGCCTCGGCCGGCGTGGTCGCCGACAGCGTGCCCGACAAGGAGTGGCGGGAGACCGTCGCCAAGATGGGCGCCACCCATTGGGCCATCACCGGAGAGGAGCTCGTGCCATGAGGGCGCTGCTGATCGATGCCTACGACAGCTTCATCTACATCATCCACCAGTACCTCCGGGCGTCGGGCGTCGACACCACGGTGGTGCGCAACGACACGGTGACGGCCGACGGCGTGGGGGCTATGGCGCCCGACTTCGTGGTGCTCGGCCCCGGCCCCGGCCACCCGGCCGACGCGGGCTATGTGGCGCTGATCCGTGCCCACCGGGGGCGGATCCCCCTCCTGGGCGTCTGCCTCGGCCACCAGGCGATCGGCCTCGCCTATGGCGGGACGGTGGGCCGGGCGCCGCAGCCACGCCACGGCAAGACCTCGCCCGTGCGCCACGACGGGCAGGGCGTCTTCGCCGACCTGCCGCAGCCGGCATCGGTCACCCGATATCATTCGCTGGTCGTCCACCGGGAGGGGTTCCCGGCCGGGCTCGAGGTGACGGCGACCGCCGAGGACGACGGCCAGATCATGGGCCTGCGCGATCCCGTCGCGGCGGTGGAGGGGGTGCAGTTCCACCCCGAGAGCATCCGCACCGACGACGGGATGCGGATCTTCCTGAACTTCGTCCGGACCCACGTGGACCCGGGGTTCGGGGGGGCGGCGAGGCGGGCGGCTTGAGAGCCCTCACCCTGTCCCTCTCCCGCGCCGCGGGAGAGGGGACGCCGCTTCGAATGTGCGCTCGTTCCACGGACCGTTCGCGGACCGGACGTTCCGTTCCCTCTCCCATGGCATGGGAGAGGGACAGGGTGAGGGCCTATCGTCGCTGACGCCTCACGCGTGTCCCGCCTCGGCGGAGAGCAGGTGGAGGCTGACGCCGATCTTGGCGATCGCGCGCTCCCACTTGGTGTCGAGGTCCTGGTCGAAGGCCAGCATCTCGTCGGCGTCGCAATGGAGCCAGCCGTTCGCCTGGATCTCCGCGTCCAATTGCCCCGCCCCCCACCCCGCGTAGCCGAGGCACAGCCGCCACTGGCGCGGTCCTGAGCCCTCGCAGATGGCGCGCAGGATGTCGACCGTGGCGGTGAGCGCGAAGGTGTCGTCGATCACCATCGTGCCGTCGCGCACGTAGTCGGTCGTGTGCAGCACGAAGCCGCGCCCGTTCTCGACCGGGCCGCCATAGTGCACCTGCGCGTCGCGGGGCGCGCCGGCGGGGTCGATGTTCAGCTGTTCCAAGAGGTCGGGGAATGTGATCGAGCCGAACGGCTTGTTGACCACGAGGCCCATGGCGCTCTCGGCCGAGTGCGCACACATGTATATGAGCGTGCGCTGGAACCGCGGGTCTCCCATCCGGGGCATCGCGATCAACATCTGCCCGGTCAGGTACGGGGCCTGTGTGGGTCGGCTGATCATCTCGCTCTGTCCGGCGTCTCGGGTCGGGGTCGCCGTTCCTGCCGTCTCCGAGAAGGAGTGTGACAGGAACGGGCCTTCGGTGCCAAGGTCGAGTTGATCCCATGAGGATGTGACGGCATTGCGGACGACAACACGCGGAACGGGCCCGGGGATGCGCGCCATTCTGCGCGCGATGGCGGCACTGGCGCTGGTCGTGCTGGCCGCGGTGCCTGCGCGCGCGCTCGAAGGCCCGTGGGCGGAGGGGCGCAACGTGCGCGCCCGTCTCGTCGCCGCGGTCGACGGCGCTGGCGACCGGGCGGACCTTCCCCTCGGGCTCGAGGTGACGATGCGCCCGGGCTGGAAGGCCTATTGGCGGACGCCGGGCGACGCCGGGCTGCCGCCGCGCCTCGACTGGGCGGGGTCCGTGAACCTCGCCACGGGCGACGTCCGCTATCCCGTCCCCCACCGATTCACGCTCTTCGGGCTGGAGACGTTCGGCTACGGCGGGACCGTCCTCTTCCCGCTCGCCGCCCGGGCGGCCGAACCGGGACGCGCGGTCGACCTGCGCCTCGGCCTCGACCTGCTGGTCTGCGCCGAGATCTGCGTGCCCGAGCGCCTCGACCTCGCGCTGACCCTTGCCGAGGGGCCGGCGACGCCCGATCCCGCCGTCGCCAACCGCCTCGGCCGCGCGATCGCCACGCTGCCCGGCGACGGCCGGGCGCACGGGCTGGAGATCCGCGCGGTCGGCGCCGGCGGTCCCGCCGACCGGCCGGAGATCGTCGTCGTCGCGACCGCGCGCGAGCCCTTCGCCACGCCCGACGTCTTCGTCGAGCCCGCCGATCCCGCCGTCCGCATCCTGTTCGGCCAGCCGTCGGTCCGGTTCGAGGACGGCGACCGGACCGCGGTCGTCCGACTGCCGGTGACCGAGCGGGGTCCGGGCGTGTCGCTCGCCGGCCTGCCGGTCGTGCTGACGCTGGCCGACGGCGCCCGGTCGATGGAGGTGCGGGCGACCGTCGCCGCGACCGACCCGGCGCCGGGCGGCGACCTCGGGCTGTGGGTCGCGATGGTCGGCGCGGCGCTGCTCGGCGGGCTGATCCTGAACCTCATGCCCTGCGTTCTGCCGGTCCTGTCGATGAAGCTGGCGTCGGCCGCCGGCTACGCGGGGGCGGCGCGCGGCGCGGTGCGGGCCGGGTTCCTGGCGTCCGCCGCCGGCATCCTCGTCGCCTTCTGGATCCTGGCGGCGGCGGTCGCGGCGTTCCGCCTCGCCGGCGTCTCGGTCGGCTGGGGCCTCCAGTTCCAGTCGCCGCTGTTCCTCGCCGGGATGACGGCGGTGGTGGTCCTCTTCGCCGCCAACCTCGCCGGCCTGTTCGAGGTGCCCCTGC
>JBIJED010000354.1:0-4169 GCA_044343785.1 Azospirillales bacterium
TCCGCCATCCAGTCGACCGCCGCCGCCTCGACGCCCCAGCGCCGCGCGAGGCCGACGACCGTGCGGCGCAGCACCGCCCCGTTCTCCGGCACGAGTTCGAGCGGCAACAGCACCGGCGCCGCCGCCCCCGCCCGCCGGCGTTCGTCGAGGAGGCGCAGCAGCTTGGCCGGGAACGAGCGCGGCACCGGATCGTCGACGCGCTCGTCCGCGGCGATCTCGTAGCCGCGGTCGGCGGTGTTGGAGACGATCCACCGCGCCTCGAGGGCGAGGCGCCGCACGGCCGGCCATTCGTCGGACGCGTGGAGCGCCACGGCCACGCTGTCGACCGTCGCCGTCTCGTCGACGGTGCGCCCGCCGACGACGCCCTGGACGCGCACGGGGAAGGGTCGCCCCGTCTTCAGCGCGTCGACCCGGCGCCGCGCGTCGGGCGTGTCGGTCGTCTGCACGACCGCGACGGGCCCGGCGTCCTGCCCCGACCGGCGTGCGTCCGCGACGAACAGGTCGACGTGGGCCTGCAGCAGCCGGCCCGTGCCGAACTGGAGGATCGGGACGGACATGGTCGCCCTCAGCGCTGGACCGCGGTCATCGCGCCGGCCGGATAGCGGGTTCCGGCCGCAGCGCCCGCGGGAACGGCGGCCGAGATGCGGGCGACGTCGTCCGGCGTCAGCGTCACGGCGAGCGCGCCGACGTTCTCCTCCAGCCGGTCGAGGCGGCGGGTGCCCGGGATGGCGACGACGTCCTCGCCCTGCGCCAGCAGCCAGGCGAGGGTGAGCTGCGCCGGGGTGCAGCCCTTCTCCGCCGCGATCGCCTCGACCTTCGCCACGAGGGCGCGGTTGGCGGCGAAGTTCGCCTCCTGGAAGCGCGGGTGCGCCGCGCGGCCTCCGCCGATCTGGGAGAGGTCCTGGATGGCACCGGTGAGGAAGCCGCGCCCGAGCGGGCTGTAGGCGACGAAGCCGATGCCGAGCTCGCGGGTGGTGTTCCGCGTCTCCTCCGCCTCCTGCCGGTAGAGGAGCGAGTATTCGGTCTGCACCGCCGCGATCGGATGGACCGCGTGCGCGCGCCGGATCGTCTCGGGGTGCGCCTCGGACAGGCCGAGGAAGCGGACCTTCCCCTCCTCCACCAGCCGCTTCATGGCGCCCACCGTCTCCTCGATGGGCACGGCCGGATCGACGCGGTGCTGATAGTAGAGGTCGATGACGTCGACGCCGAGGCGCGCCAGCGAGGCCGCGCACGCCTTGCGCACGTGGGCGGGCGAGCCGTCCACGCCGTTCGGCCCGCCGGGGTTCTGGACCTGGCCGAACTTGGTCGCGAGCGTCACCCGGTCGCGCAGGCCCTTCAGCGCCCGGCCGACCACGCCCTCGTTGTGGCCCCAGCCGTACATGTCGGCGCTGTCGAGGTGGTCGACGCCCCGGTCGACGGCGGCGCGGATCAGGTCGACCGAGGCCGCGTCGTCGGCCTCGCCGTAGGCGCCGGACAGCGACATGCAGCCGAGGCCGACGGCCGAGACGGACAGGCCGCCGAGGCGGCGGTGGGGGAGCGTGGGCATCGGGGCTCTTTCGGGTACGGGAAGGCGATGGCGGTGGAAGGGGCCTGGGATGGGGTTCGTTCCGGGGGCCGTCGGCCTGCTCCGGCCCCCCTCTCCCCCAACCCCTCTCCCCGGGGGGGAGAGGGGAGCGAGGCTTCGACAGCGTTCCCTCTCCCCCCCGGGGAGAGGGACAGGGAGAGGGGGCGAGCCGCCGCGGTGTCCCCGGGGCCGCCCCCGTGCGCGCGCTCCGCCTGATCGCCCGCCGCCTCGCCGCGGCGGTCCCCACGGTGCTGCTCGTGGTGCTGGGCACCTGGATCCTGCTGGAGGCCGCCCCCGGCGACGCGGCCGACGCCTATCTCGCCCAGGCCGGCGGGGGCGACGCGGCGTTCGTCGCCGACCTGCGCGCCCGCTTCGGCCTCGACCTGTCCGGCCCCGACCGCTTCGTGCTCTTCGCGCTCCGCCTCGCGGCGGGCGATCTCGGCACGTCGGTCGTCTTCTCGCGCCCCGTCGCGGCGGTGATCGCCGAGCGCATCCCGGTCACGCTCGCCCTGATGGTCGCGGCCGTGACCTTCGCCGCCGTGCTGGGCACGCTGGGCGGCCTCCTCGCGGGTGCCCGGCCGGGAAGCCTCGGCGACCGCGCGCTCTCGACCACGGCGCTGGCGCTCCTCGCCATCCCGTCCTTCTGGCTGGGCCTGCTGCTGATCCGCTGGTTCGCGGTGCAGCTCGGCTGGCTGCCCGTCGGCGGCATCCGCACCATCGGGGGCGCGGGCGGCGCGCTCGACACGGCGCGCCACCTGATCCTTCCCACCCTCGCCCTCGGGACGGGCTATGTCGCGCTCTACCTGCGCACGCTGCGCGCCGGCATGGTCGACGCGTGGCGGGCCGACCACGTCCGCGCCGCCCGTGCCCGGGGCCTGCGCGAGCGCGACGTCGTCTGGGGCGCCGTCGCCCGGCCGGCCTTCCTGCCGGTGGTCGTGCTGCTGGGCCAGCAGGCGGGAACCCTCTTCGGCGGCAGCGTGGTGGTGGAGACGGTGTTCGCCGTTCCCGGCATGGGGCGGCTGGCCTACGAGGCGGTCGCGGGCCGCGACCTGCCCCTCCTGATCGGCGTGGTGCTGGCCGGGACGTTCGTGGTGATCGCCGCCAACCTGCTGGTCGATCTCGTGATGGTCCGCCTCGACCCGCGCATCGGGGCCGGGGATGCGTGAGGTGCTGGCGATCCTGCGCACGCCCGAGGGGGCGATCGGCGGCGGGGTGCTGATCCTCATGGTCGCGGCGGCCCTGCTCGCCCCCGTCCTGGCGCCGGGCGATCCGCTCGCCATCGTCGGGCGGCCCCTGCGCCTGCCGCTGGCCGACCCGCGCTTTCCGCTGGGCACCGACCGGCTGGGCCGCGACGTGCTGTCGGGCCTGCTGCACGGCGCGCGCAGCACGCTCGGCACCGGGGCGGCGGTGATGGCGGCGGCCCTTCTCCTCGGCGGCGCGGTGGGGACGGTCGCCGGCTATCTGGGCGGAGTCGCTGACGAGGTGCTGATGCGCATCGCCGACGCGGTGCAGACCGTGCCCGGATTCGTCCTGGCGCTCGCGATCGTCAGCGTCGCCGGCCCCACCCGGACGGCCATCCTCCTCGCGCTGACCGCCGGCGCCTGGACCGGCCCCGCGCGCGTCGTGCGGGCGGCGGTGATGGCGCTGCGCTCGCGCCCGTTCGTCGACGCCTCGCGCCTTCTGGGCCGGCACCCGCTGGCCATCGCGTTCGGGGGCGTGCTGCCGAACGCGCTCGGGCCGCTGCTGGCGCTGGCGCCCATCGTCGTCGCCGGGGCGATGCTGTCCGAGGCGGCGCTGACCTTCCTCGGCCTCGGCGACCCGAACGTCGCCACCTGGGGCGCCATGATCGCCGAGGGGCGCGCGGTCCTGCGCACGGCCCCCCACGTCATCGTCGCCCCCGGCCTCGCGGTCGCCGCGGCGGTGCTGGCGGTGAGCCTTCTGGGCGAGGGGATGCAGCGGGCGGCGGCCCGGCGCACCTGAAGATCGCGCGGACTGACCGTTGGTGTGGTCCGCGCGGCGGGGAAAAAGCTGTCCGCGTGCGGTTCCGATCCGATCGTTCATTTGACCAAGAACGATTTCGGTCGGACAGTACGACCATCGAGTCAACTCGTTCGGGGGATCTTCCGTGCGTACGTTCGGTCTCAAGGCCCGCATCGTCCTCGCCATCCTGTGCCCGCTCTCGCTGGCCGTGCTCGGGCTGTCCGCCTACAGCTTCCGTCAGTTCGACACGAACCTGCATCTGGCGGCCGAGCGCCGGGGCGACGCGGCGGTCGACCGTGCGCTGACCGCGCTGGCGGGCCTGGAGCAGCGCGTCCTCGTCTATGGCCGCACCTGGGCCGCCCGCGCCGATCTGGGCCCGCTGGTCGCGGCCGGCGACGGCGCGGCGCTGGTCGCCTGGGCGGGGCGGGAGCTGCGCATCCTGCGCGAGGCGGACCCCACGGTCTCCACCCTCGAACTCACCGACGCGAAGGGCGTGGTGCTGGCCCGCGGCCATGCCGACCGCCGGGGCGACGACAAGGGTGCCCTTCCCGAGCTCCGGCAGGCGCTGGCCGGCCGGCCGGTCTCGCTGGTCGCGGTGTCGCCCACGTCGGGCGAGATGGCACGC
>JBIJED010000483.1:0-3243 GCA_044343785.1 Azospirillales bacterium
TCCTGCTCGTCGGGCACGTCACCAAGGAGGGGACGCTCGCCGGCCCCCGGGTTCTGGAGCACATGGTCGACACCGTCCTCTATTTCGAGGGCGAGCGCGGGCACCAGTTCCGCATCCTGCGCGCGGTCAAGAACCGCTTCGGCCCGACCGACGAGATCGGCGTGTTCGAGATGACCGACGGCGGCCTGTCCGAGGTGCCGAACCCGTCGGAACTCTTCCTCGCCGACCGGCAGGGCGACGTCTCGGGCACGGCGGTCTTCGCCGGGATCGAGGGGACGCGGCCGGTGCTGGTGGAGGTGCAGGCGCTGGTCTCCCCCTCCCCGCCCGGCACGCCGCGCCGGGCGGTGATCGGCTGGGATTCGGGCCGCCTCGCCATGGTGCTGGCGGTGCTGGAGGCGCGCTGCGGCATCCAGATCGGCGCCAACGACATCTATCTGAACGTGGCGGGGGGCCTGCGCGTGACCGAACCGGCGGCGGACCTCGCCGTCGCCGCGGCGCTCGTCTCGTCGCTCTCCGGCACGCCGATGCCGCGCGACGCGGTCGTGTTCGGGGAGATCGGCCTGTCGGGCGAGGTCCGCCCCGTCGGCCAGACCGACGCGCGGCTGAAGGAGGCGGCCAAGCTCGGCTTCGCCTCGGCCGTCATGCCGTCCCGCCGCCCGGCCCGCGCCGGCGGCAGGCCGCCCGAAGTCCCGCTCAGGACGGTCGAGCTGTCCCGTCTCGACGAGCTGATGCCCCTCTTCCCGGCCGAAGGGCCGCCCGCGCGGCGCCCGCGCGCCGCCGCCTCCTCCTGACGCCGCCCCATGGACCAGTTCCCCATCAACCCGATCGACGCGATCGTGCTGGCGACGCTGCTGCTGTCGGCGCTGATCGCCTTCGCGCGCGGCTTCGTGCTGGAGGTGCTGTCGATCGGGTCGTGGATCGGCGCCGCCTTCGCCGCGATGTACGGCTTCGGTCCGCTGCGTCCCTACGTCTCCGAGTTCCTGGGCCCCGGGCTGATCGCGGACGCGGTGACGGTGCTGGCGCTGTTCCTCGGCGTGCTCGTCCTGCTGTCGGTCTTCTCGCACCAGATCTCGCGCGGGTTGCGGGGCGGGCCGCTGGGGGCGCTCGATCGGTCGCTCGGCTTTCTTTTCGGGCTGGCGCGGGGTGCGCTGTTCGTCTGCCTCGCCTATCTGTTGGGGTCGTGGATGGTGCCGACGGGGGAACAGCCGCGCTGGGTGCGCGACGCGCGGACCCTGCCCGCCATCGAGGCGGGGGCGACGTGGCTCGTCGGCCTCGCCCCGCAGGATCCCCGCCAGCGGGCGGAGCTGGAACGCCAGCGGGAGGCGGAACAGCGCCGCTTCCTGCAGCAGTTGACGGTGCCCCAGCCGGCGGCCCCCCGGCCGGCGGCGGCGACCCCGGCACCGGCCGCCCCCGCACCCGCGGTGGCGCCGTCGGTGTCGCCGATCCCGGCCCCGCCCCCCGCGGCGGCGCAGGGCGAGATCGGATACGGCCAGCAGGACCGCGGCCGGTTGGACCAGTTGCTGAACCAGTCGTCGAGATGACCGGGGCGACCCGGCGGCAAGGAACGCGGATGCTGACGACCCACCCCTTCGACGACGACAAGCTTCGCGAGGAGTGCGGCGTGTTCGGCATCCTCGGCCACGGGTCGGCCGCGGCGTTGACGGCGCTCGGGCTCCACGCCCTCCAGCACCGGGGGCAGGAGGCGGCGGGCATCGTCGCCGCCGACCGCGACCAGTTCCACTCCCACCACGCCCTCGGGCAGGTCGGCGACCACTTCTCCGACGAGAGCGTGATGGCGCCGCTCAAGGGCGACGCCGCGATCGGGCACGTCCGCTACGCCACGACCGGCGCGACGCTGCTGCGCAACGTCCAGCCGCTCTACGCGGACTTCGAGTTCGGCGGCTTCGCGCTGGGCCACAACGGCAACCTCACGAACGCCTACACCCTACGCAAGCAGCTGGTCCGCCGCGGCTGCCTTTTCCGCTCGACCACCGACACCGAGGTGATCGTCCACCTGATGGCGACGAGCCGGGGCGGCACCGTGATCGACCGGCTGATCGACGCGCTGCGGCAGGTGGAGGGCGCCTTCTCGCTCGTCTGCATCGCCCAGGACACGGTCATCGGCGTGCGCGACCCCTATGGCGTGCGGCCGCTGGTGCTGGGCCGGCTCGGCGATACCGACGTCCTCTGTTCGGAGACCTGCGCGCTCGACATCATCGGCGCGGACTTCGTGCGCGACGTGGAACCGGGCGAGATGGTCGTGCTGACGCGCGACGGGGTGCAGAGCCTGCACCCCTTCCAGCCGCAGCAGCGCCGGTTCTGCATCTTCGAGTACATCTACTTCGCCCGCCCCGACAGCATGGTCGAGGGCACGTCGGTCTACGAGGTGCGCAAGCGGATCGGCCGGGAGCTGGCGCTGGAGTTCCCGGTGGACGCGGACGTGGTGATCCCGGTGCCGGATTCGGGCGTGCCCGCCGCCATCGGCTATGCGGCGGAGAGCGGGATCCCCTTCGAGCTGGGCATCATCCGCAACCACTACGTCGGCCGCACCTTCATCGAGCCGACCGACCACATCCGCCACCTCGGCGTGAAGCTGAAGCACAACGCCAACCGCAGCTTCATCGACGGCAAGACGGTGATCCTGGTGGACGATTCGATCGTCCGCGGCACCACGTCGAAGAAGATCGTGGACATGGTGCGGCGGGCGGGGGCGAGGGAGGTGCACATGCGCATCTCCTCGCCCCCCACGCGGCACAGCTGCTTCTACGGCATCGACACGCCGGAGAAGGAGAAGCTGCTCGCCCACAATCTCTCGGTCGAGGAGATGCGCGGCTTCATCGAGGCCGACAGCCTCGCCTTCGTGACGATCGGCGGCCTCTACCGCGCGGTCGGCGAGGGGGGCCGGGACCCGGCGAAGATGCGTTACTGCGACGCCTGTTTCACCGGCGACTATCCGATCCGCCTGACCGACTGGGACGACGCGGCCAACCAGGTCGCCGTCTCCTCGCTGGCGGAGACGGCGCCATGAGCGGGCGTCTGGCGGGCCGCGTCGCGCTGATCACCGGCGCCTCGCGGGGGATCGGCGCCGCGGTGGCGGTGCGGTTCGCGGCGGAAGGCGCGCACGTCGTGCTGATGGCACGCACGGTCGGCGGGCTGGAGGAGACGGACGACGCGGTGCGGGCGGCGGGCGGCACCGCCACGCTGATCCCCCAGGACCTGCGCAAGCTGGACGAACTCGAGAAA
>JBIJED010000355.1:0-4162 GCA_044343785.1 Azospirillales bacterium
CCGTCTGCCACACGCTGCGCGTTGTCCGCGGCGATCACGGCCGCGATGAGGCGGGCGGCGCGCAGCGCCCGTGCCGCGTGGTCCGGCTGGTCGGACGGCGCGTTCCAGAACGCCATCACCGCGTCGCCGATGAACTTGTCGAGTGTCCCGCCCTCGGCCTCGATACAGGCCCCGACCAGGGCGAAGTGCTCGTTCAGCAGGCTCGCCACCTGTTCCGGTCCCATCCGGTCGGACAGCGCGGTGAACCCGCGGATGTCGCTGAACAGGACCGTGACCGACCGGGTCTGGGAGACGACGCCGTCGCCGCCGCGGCGCATCAACTGCAGGATGATGCCCTTGGGAAGGTAGGTCTCGAACCACGCCAGCGCCTGGACCATGTCGTTGAAGGCCGACCCGGCCTTCGACAGCTCCCGCACCGAGCTTTCAGGCAGGCGCGGCGTCCGCCGGAAGTCGAGCCGCCGGACACTGTCGGCGATGTCGGCGAAGCGGGCGATGCGCAGCGACAGCCCGCGCCCGATCATCAGCGCCGCCGCGACGGCCACGAGCATGATCGACACGCCCGCCACGCCGGTCCACCAGAGGCGGACGAGCTGCTGCGTGTACTCCGCCGACGGCAGGATGACGCCCAGCGTCCAGGCCTGCGGCCCGTAGCCGGCGACCCGGCGCTGGAGCACGACGAAGTTCCCGCCCGCCGTCTCCACCATCCGGGCCGCGAGCCCGGGGCGCAGCGTCTCGCCGCGGTCGTCGTCGTCCAGCGCAAGCGCGCGCAGAACGGGGTCGTCGACGTGGTCGATCCGCGGCAGGGGACTGCCGTCGCCGGACTGGTCGAAGTGGAACCGCGACCCCACGAGCGAGGGATGGGCGAGCACATGGTCGGGCTCGGCCAGGAGGACGGCGCGGATGCCGTCGTCGACGAACAGCCGCGACAGGAACCGCGAGAGGTCGCTGATCGACACGGCGGCCAGCACGATGCCGACGAGGCGCCCGTCGCGCCGGACGGGATGGCGCACGGTGAGGATCGCGCCGCTCAGTTCCGGCGACCAGAGGGGCGACGACCAGAAGGCCCCGAGGCTGTCCTGCGTCGTGCGGAAGAGGGCGTCCACCTCGTGCGGCGGGAGCGCCCTGTCCGTTCCGATGCGGATTTCGCCGCGGAACCGGCCGACGCGGACGTTGTCCCCGTCGGGCTCGATGTACATCAGCCCCGTCACGTGCGGCGTGGCCGACAGCGCGCCACGCATCACGTCGGACATGCGCTCGGGCGTGTCGATCCCGATTTCGCCGCGGAAGACGAGGTCGGCGATGTGGGCGGTCTGGGCCGGGCCGGCGTCCAGCAGGGTGCGAACGCGCACCTCGACGTCGGCGCTGACGATGTCCGCCTTGTCGACCAGCAGCTGGAGCGTGCTGCGCCCGGCCGAGAAGAGCCCGATGCCGAGGACGCTCGCCACCGCCAGCAGGATCAGCGAACCGAAGCCGGTGACGAGGATGGTGGAGATCGAGACGCGGAGCCGGCGACGTACCCAGGCCCGCGTCAGCCGTCGGCGTCGGGTCTCGGCGTCGAGGGCGTGGGGATCGAGGGCGTGGGGATCGAGGGGCGGCGGATCGGCGGCGGCGACGGACATGCGCGATAGTTTAATCGGGCCGCCCGGACCGGCCCATGGAAATCGCGCGGCCGGGCGGGTTCAACCCGTCACCGTTCCGTGCGAAGGTCGCCGGCCCGGCGTTCCGGCCGGGCCTGGAGGCTCGCACGCGATGGACATCGAGACGGTCGGACACGCCGGGGCGGAGAAGTTCGGCATGGGCCAGCCCGTGCCACGGACCGAGGACCCCGTCCTGCTGCGGGGCGAGGGCCGGTACACCGACGACCTCGACCTGCCGGGCGCCGCGCACGCGGTGTTCGTCCGCAGCCGCGTCGCCCACGGGATCCTGCGCGGGATCGACACCGATGCCGCCCGGGCGATGCCGGGTGTCCTGACGGTGCTGACGGCGGCCGACCTCGCGGCCGACGGGGTGGGCCTGCTGCCCAAGACGGTGTCGCTCGCGAACCCGGACGGCTTGCCCGCCCGCAACCCCGACCGTGCGGCGCTCGCGACCGACCGGGTCCGCTGGGTCGGCGACCCGGTCGCCGTGGTGGTCGCCGGGACGGCGGCCCAGGCCCGCGACGCCGCCGAGGCGGTCACGATCGACGTCGACACGCTGCCGGCGGTGGTCGACCCCGAGGCGGCGCTGGCCCCGGACGCGCCGCAGCTCTACGACACGGTCCCCGGCAACGTCGTCGTCGAGTACCGCTACGGCGACGCGGCGGCGGTCGAGGCGGCCTTCGCGTCGGCCCATCACGTCACGCGCCTGCGGTTCGTGAACAACCGCGTCGTCGTGGCCGCCATGGAGCCGCGCGCCGCGATCGCGTCCTACGATCCGGACGACGGCCGCTTCACCTTGCGCATGGGAAGCCAGGGCGTGTTCGGCATGCGCAATTCCGTCGCCGGGGTGATGGGGATCCCCCCCGAAAAGCTGCGCCTTCTGACCGGGAACGTCGGTGGCTCGTTCGGCATGAAGTCGACCGTCTATCCCGAATATCCGTGTCTGCTGGTCGCCGCGCGCCGCCTCGGACGGCCGGTCCGCTGGACCGACGAGCGGACCGAGAGCTTCCTGTCCGACAGCCACGGGCGGGACGCGGTGATGACGGCGGAACTGGCGCTCGACCGCGAGGGCCGGTTCCTGGCGCTCCGCGTCACGGGCGTGGGCAACTGCGGCGCCCACACGGCGCAGGGCGTGGCGATCCCCCACACGTCCAACGTCGTGAAGAACACGGTGGGCGTCTATCGCACCCCCTTGATGGCCGTCCGCACGCGGGTGGTGGTGACCAACACCGTGCCCGTCGGCGCCTATCGGGGGGCCGGGCGGCCGGAGGGCAACTACTACATGGAGCGGCTGGTCCAGACGGCGGCGGCGGAGATGGGGATCGACCCGGTCGCCCTGCGCCGCCTCAACCAGATCCGGCCGGAGGAGATGCCGTACACGGCGGCTTCGGGACAGGTCTACGACAGCGGAGACTTCCCGGCCGTCCTGTCGGAGGCGCTGGCGCGTGCGGACTGGGACGGGTTCGCCGCCCGCAGGACGGCCAGCGCGGCCAGGGGCCTCCTGCGCGGACGCGGCCTCGCGCAGTATCTGGAGGCGACCGCCCCGCCCTCGCCCGAGATGGGCGGCGTGCGGTTCGAGGCGGACGGGACGGTGACGGTCGTGACCGGCACGCTCGACTACGGCCAGGGCCACGCCGCCGCCTTCGGACAGGTGCTCTCGACGTGCCTCGGCGTGCCGTTCGGGCGCATCCGCCTCGTCCAGGGCGACAGCGACCGGCTGCTCGCGGGCGGCGGGACGGGCGGGTCGCGCTCGGCCATGGCCAGCGGCAACGCGATCGCCGAGGCCGCGGCCAAGGTGATCGAGAGGGGGATCCGCATCGCCGCCTTCGCGCTGGAGGCGGCGGAGGTGGACGTGGAGTTCGACCGTGGTGCCTTCCGGGTGGCCGGCACCGACCGGGCGATCGGCATCATGGAATTGGCGCAGCGCCTGCGCTGCGGGCTCGACCTGCCGGACGACCTGCCCGCGACGCTGGACGTCGACCACGTCTTCTCCGGCGCGCCCTCCACCTTCCCCAACGGCTGCCACGTCTGCGAGGTGGAGGTGGATCCCGACACCGGGGCGGTGCGGGTCGACCGCTACACGGTCGTCGACGACTTCGGCGTGCTGATCAACCCGATGCTGGTCGAGGGGCAGGCCCACGGCGGCATCGTGCAGGGCATCGGGCAGGCGCTGATGGAGCACACGGTCTACGACGCCGAGGGGCAGCTGCTGGCCGGCTCCTTCATGGACTACGCGCTGCCGCGGGCGGCCGACGCGCCCTCGATCGCCTTCGCCAGCCACCCGTCGCCCGCCCGTTCCAACCCGCTGGGGGTGAAGGGCTGCGGGGAGGCGGGGTGTTCGGGCGCGCTGCCGGCGGTGATGAACGCGGTCGTCGACGCGCTCGCCGAACGGGGCGTGCGCCACGTCGACATGCCGGCGACGCCGCTGCGGATCTGGCGGACGCTCGCCGGTGGGTGACCCGGCACCGGCATCCGCCGCGGGGGGCTGGACCGGCGGCGCGGAGGGCGCCACCATGCGGCCACCG
>JBIJED010000562.1:0-2685 GCA_044343785.1 Azospirillales bacterium
GCGCATGCCACCGGCTGACGGCGTGACGCCACTCGACTGGCCGGCGCTGGTCGCCGAGGCCAAGCGGCGCCGGAAGGCCGAGGGCCTGACCCAGCGCGCGCACGCCGAGCTGGCGGGCGTGAGCGTGCCGACGATGGTCGCCTTCGACCGGGCGGACACCGGCCTGTCGCTGACCAAGGCGCTGGCGATCCTCGGCGTGGTGGGGCTGGTGGCGGCGCCGGGGGACCGGGCGCTCGATGCCTTCACCGCGAATGCGGAAGAGAGGTGGCGAGCCCTTCACGCGACGATATCTCCGACGTTCACTTCCGCATTCGACACCGGGTGTTGGACGGTCTCGGTGAAACTGGCGCATCGAGGCTCCGAAATGACCGTCCGCGACCTCGTGGATCTCCTCGGTCAATTCGACCTCGGACGGATGTCGAAGTGGCTGCCCTTCCATGGTCATCCCCGGTCACATCCGGTGAGCACGAAGGGCCTTGTCGAAGGGCGTTCGCCCGATGGCATACCGGAGTGGTGGACGTTTTCGACCGATGGCTTCGGTCATCTCGTCCGGGCCTTCGAAGAAGACCATGACGAACGTCTGCGCCCCGGAAGCCATGTCGATGCCTGGGTGAGGATCTGGCGTGCCGCAGCTCTGATCGCGCGGCTTCGGCTCCTGGCGACCCGTCTCGGCGCTGCTCCCGCGGACGACCGGGCGATCACCATCCGGACGACCTGGACCCAAATCAGTGGGCGATCCCTCGTCCATGGTTCGGCCCGACCCATGACAGGCAGTCTTCCTGCGACGGCGGACGCCGTTCCCGGCACCATGAACCTCGCATTCATTCGCGACGACCTCCCCACCGTCGTCCACCGCCTCGTGTCGCCCCTGTTCGCCGCCTTCGGCCACGCGTTGACGCCCGAGTTCGTCGCGGACGAGATCGCGGCGATGCGCGAACGCTGGGGCTGAGGGCTGGGGGCTGGGGGCTGGGGGCTGAAGTCCGAGTCCCTCGCCGCCCTCCCCTCATCCACGTCCCCCTGCCGCAGACGATGTCGCCCGTTCGGGGGGCGAGGCATTCACACGCCCCGCAAAAGGTTGCGGCGATGTTTCGCGATCCGCCTCCGGTGTCTTCCCGGTGGGCCGTTCGCCCTGCGGCGGCCTGCGGTCGGGCATCGGGCCGGTGACGACGTCGAAATCGAACATGGCGACCTCCTTCGTGATCGGAGGCCGACCGGTCCGCGAGGGCGGGATTTCGGGGGATGCGCCGGTCGCGGGGACCGGACATGCGAAAGCCGCCTCGGATGGACCGGGCGGCTTCGGGGTGAGCGACGCGTGTGCGCTGACCTAGGCCGCCGGTCGAAACCGGAAGCCGAAGTATCGGGAGACCCGCGAGGGGTCGATGGCGCATTCATCGTGCATGACCCGCACAGTCTAGGCGGCATACCGAGCCGACGCAAGCGTTCCAGCGCGGACAGTTTACATTTGCATTCGTCCGAATGATTACCTCGAACGCATCGGCTTGGCCTTCGCGCCGAAGTTGAGGAACGTCGCACCGCGGCAGACTTGAAAACCATCTGGAACGATCCGCGGCATGTCGGGCGCGACGAGACTGAGGTTCGGCCCGTTCGTCCTCGACGAAGCGCGGGCGTCGGTGGTGCTGCCCGGCGGCGGGGAGCGTCAGCTCCGCCCGAAGTCTTTCGATCTCCTTCGCCACCTCGTCACAAACGCGCAACGCGTCGTCACCCGTGCGGAGATCCTGGACGTGGTCTGGCCGGGCCTGTTCGTCACCGACGACAGCATCACCCAGTGCATGACCGACATCCGCCGCGCGTTGGGCGATGCGGGTGGGCAGGTCATCCGCACGGTCCCCCGCCGCGGTTATCTCCTCCAGGCGGAGGTGACGGCGGAGGCGGTCCGGATCACCCCCGCCAACGGCAATGCCGCGATGGACGTGGCGCCCGGGCCGACCGAGACGCCGTCGGTCGCCGTACTGCCCTTCCGCGGCGATCCGGACCGGCCGGACGACCGCTATTTCGCCGAAGGCATCATCGAGGGCATCGTCCACGTCCTGTCGGGCCTCGAGGGGCTGACGGTGCTCTCGTTGGGCACGTCGCTGGCCCAGGCGGGGCACGGGCCCGACCTGCGGTCGATCGGTCGGGCGCTGGGCGCGCGTTATCTGCTGCGCGGCACGCTGCGCCGGTCGGGCGGCCGGCTGCGGCTCTATTGCGAACTCGTGGTGGCCGAGACCGGGGCGGTGGTGCGGGCCGATCTGCACGAGGGGGCGGACGGCGACCTGTTCGCATTCCAGGACCGTATCTCCACCGACGTCGCGGTCACGATCGCCCCGCGGGTGCGGGAACACGAACTGGCCCTGGCGCGGCGCAAGCCACCGGCGAACCTCACCGCCTACGACCTCGTCCTCCAGGCGCTGAACTAGGCAACCAGCCCCCGACTGCCACCTTGCGTACTGCTCCTTCACGTTGTATTGTTGATGAAAATCGCATGATGACGGAGGATCGCTAAATGACGCGACAGATACAGCGGTGCGTTCCGGAGTCCATCCGTGTTGTTCGCAATCCGGTCGGGCGCGAAGGTTTCGGCACCAGCTCGACGGCAGTGCCGGGTCATTGCGACGTGAACGAAGTCGGTGGTTCCCGCCCCTTCGCCTATGGGCACGCTAACCGCCCCTTCGCCTATGGGCACGC
>JBIJED010000356.1:0-4158 GCA_044343785.1 Azospirillales bacterium
GGTGCCGTCCGGGCCGAACAGCATCCGGTAGGCCGCGCGCAGCGACCGCACGTCCTCCCGCCCGAAGCCGCGCCGCTCGAGGCCGATCAGGTTCAGCCCGGCGAGCCGCGCCCGGTCGCCCATGACGAGGCCATAGGGAATGACGTCGTTCTCAACGCCCGACATGCCGCCGATCATGGCGTGCTCGCCGATGCGACAGAACTGCTTGACCGCCGACAGGCCGCCGATGATGGCGTAGTCGCCCACCGTCACGTGGCCGCCCAGCGCCACGCAGTTGGCGAGGATCACCCCGTCGCCGACCATGCAGTCGTGGCCGACGTGTGAGGACGCCATGAACAGGCAACCGTCCCCGACCCTTGTCAGCATCCCCCCGCCCTCGGTGCCGGGGTTCATGGTGACGTACTCGCGGATCCGGTTGTTGCGGCCGATCACGAGTTCCGACGGTTCGCCGCGGTACTTGAGGTCCTGGGGCGGGTTGCCGACGGAGGCGAAGGGGAAGATCACCGTCCCCTCGCCGATGCGCGTCCGCCCGGCCACGACGACGTGGGAGACGAGGCGCACGCCCGCCCCCAGCTCCACGTCCGGGCCGACGGTGCAGAAGGGTCCGACGGAGACGCCGTCGGCGAGGCGGGCGGACGGATCGACCACCGCCATGGGATGGATGTCGACGCTCATGTCGGGCTCAACCGTCGAGGATCATGGCGGAGAAGGTGGCCTCCGCGCACAGGGTGTCGCCCACCTTCGCCTCGCCCCGGAACTTCCACACGTTACCCCGTCTGCGCTGCTTGACGACGTGGATGTAGGCCGTGTCGCCGGGCGTGAGCGGCCGGCGGAACCGTGCGTCGTCGACGGTCATGAAATAGACCAGCTTGCCTTCCGCCGCCGAGCCGAGCGTCTGCACCACGAGGACGGCCGCGGTCTGCGCCATCGACTCGATGATCAGGACGCCCGGCATCACCGGCCGCTGCGGAAAGTGGCCCTGAAAATACTGCTCGTTGATCGAGATGTTCTTCACGCCCGTCGCGCGGACGTCCGGAACGATGTCGATCACCCGGTCGATCATCAGCATCGGGTAACGGTGGGGGATCATCTGCATCACGCGTGTGATGTCGATCTCCGCCACCGTCGGGCGTTCCGTCGTCACGTCCATTTCCGCATCATCCAGGCGTTGACCCCGCCGCCCGACTTGTGCCCCAACCGCGGCGAATCTTCAACGTCCGTGGGCTCCGGCGCCCTCATGGAGCGGGCATGTTGACCGGCACGTCCGGCAGGCGGCGGTTGAGCCGGTCGAGGACGGTCTGGGTCACGTCGAGCGTCCGGTCGAAGATGAGGACCTGATGCTTGGCGAGGACGATGTTGGCGCCCCGCTCGAGCGCCACCTCCGCGACGATCTGCATCACGTTGGTCTGGACGACGCGCATCGCGTCGCTCAACGCCTGCTCGAGCACCCGGCTGCGTTCCTGCACCTGCCGCTGGCCGTCGAGGACCTGCTGCTCGAACTCGCGGCGTCGCTGGGCGAAGGCGTCGTTGGGCAGCTGCGCGCGCTGGCGGGCGAGTTCCTGCTCTGCGCTGCGCAGCCGGTCCTCCTGGCCCGCGATCTCCCGCTGGAACGTCTCGCGCTGGCGCTCGAGGGCCTGCTGGATCCCCCGCGCGGCGAGGCTTTCCTGCTGCACCCACTGGATGTCGACGACGATGATCCGCGGGCCGGAGGCCTCGACCGGCGCACCGGGCAAAACCTGCGCCGCGAGGCGGGGGGGCAGGCCGGTGGCGAGGGCGACGGCGACCAGAAGCGCGGCCACCGACCGGCCGAGGCGATGGACCCGCGTCAGAACCGCGCTCCGAGGCTGAAGCGGAAGAACTCCGTCCGGTCGAAGTCCTCCTTCTTCACAGCCCGGGCGAAGTCCACGCGAATCGGTCCCAGCGGCGACCGCCAGCTGACGCCGACGCCGACCGACGCCCGGATCGAGCCGGTGTCCTGGAACGTCTCGCCGCGCCGCGGCTTGGCGTCCACCTCGCGCAGCGTGCCGAAGTCCGTGAAGGCGCTGCCCCGGACGCCGAGTTCGGTCGGCAGGCCGAGCGGGAAGGCAAGCTCCACCGTCCCGCGGTAGAGCTCGGTTCCGCCGAGGGAGTCGTTGATGCCGTTGGTCACGTCGCGCGGACCGACGCCGGCGCGCCGGAAGCCGCGCAGATCCTCGCCGCCCAGGAAGAAGCGGTCGGCGATCGACACGGGCTCGCCCAGGCCCTCCATCCGGCCATACTCGCCGCCGACGCGGAGGATCCAGTTGTCGGTCACCGGGAAGTAGTAGTCGCCGCCGATCGTGCCGCGCAGGAACCGGGCGTCGCCGCCGAGCCCGGCGATGTCGGTCGTCAGTCGGACGACGTAGCCCGAGGTCGGATCGCGCGGATCGTCGCGCCGGTCGTAGGTCAGTTGCTGGCCGACGAGCGAGGTGACGCGGGCACCCTGCTGCTCCCGCACGATGCGCGACGCCGTCCGGGTGATGTCGGAAATCTCGGTCTGCTTCAGCTGATAGAAGACCCGCTGGCGCAGGAATTCGGACAGCGGATAGCCGACGCGCAGGTTGGTGCCGAGTTCCTGGATCTTGTACGTGTCGTCCGAGAACGACCGCGTCGTGTAGAAGAGGTCGGCGCCGGCGCTCAGGTCGCGCTCGAGGAAATAGGGATCGGTGTAGCTGAACACCACACGGGTGCCCGAGCCGAGGAGCGTGAAGCCGATGCGGCCCTGCTTGCCGGTGCCCAGCAGGTTCCGCTCGCTCAGGCTGATGTCGCCGAGCGGGCCGTCGGTGGTCGAGAAGCCGACGCCGAACGAGATCTCGCCCGTCGCGCGTTCCGCGACCTCGACGTCGATCTGGGTCTGGTCGGGACCGGCCCCCTGGCTGCGGCGGACGTCCACGCGCTCGAAGAAGTCGAGGTTGCGGATCCGCTGCTCCGACCGACGGAGGCGGGAGATGCTGAACGGATCGCCCTCGACCAGCTGCATCTCGCGCCGGATGACCCGGTCGACCGTCCGCTGGTTGCCGACGAGGTTGATGCGCTCGACGAAGACCCGCGGCCCCTCGGCCACGTCGAACGTGATGTCGTAGGTGAGCGTCTGCGGGTTCCGCGTGATCCGCGGCTGCACGTCCACGAACGCGAACTGCCGATCGGCCATCGCGTTGGTGATGTTCGTGATGGTCGTCTCGATGGCGTTGGCGTCGTACCAGTCGCCCTCCCCCATCGCGAGCGCACCGCGGAGCTCCGCCGGATCGAGGTTCGTCAACGAGGTGGCGACGTCGAGCTTGCCGAACCTGTAACGCTCGCCCTCGGAGACGGTGAAGGTGATGAAGAAGCCGCTGCGGTCGGGCGCCAGCTCGGCGACCGCGGACACCACGCGGAACTCGGGGTAGCCCCGGGTGAGGTAGAAGCGGCGCAGGAGTTCGCGATCCGCGTTCAGACGGTCGGGGTCGTAGCTGTCGCTGGTCGACAGGAACCGCCACCACGCCGTCTCGCGCGTCAGGATCACGTCGCGCAGCGAGCCGTCGCCGTAGACCTGATTCCCGACGAAGCTGATCCGGTTGACGCCGGTGCGGTCGCCCTCGTTGATCTCGAACACGAGGTCGACGCGGTTCTGGTCGAGCTGGATGATCTTCGGCTCCACCGCCGCGGCGAAGCGTCCGTTGCGGCGGTAGAGGTCGAGGATGCGCTGGACGTCCGACTGGACCCGCGAGCGGGTGAAGACGGTCCGCGCCCGGGTCTGCACCTCCGAGGTCAGCTGTTCCTCGGTGAGGCGCCGGTTCCCCTCGAAGGCGATGCGGTTGATGATCGGGTTTTCGACGACCGTCACGACGAGGCTGTCGCCGTCGCGCCGGATCGTCACGTCGGCGAACAGGTTGGTGTCGAACAGGGCCTTCAGCGATTCGTCGATGCGGCCGGCGTCGAACGGGTCGCCGGGGCCGAGCCGCATGTAGGAGCGGACGGTCGAGGCGTCGATGCGCTGCATCCCCTCGATCCGGATGTCGGCGACCCGCCCGCCGGTCTGCGCCTGGGCGATCTGCGCCGGCCGGGCGTCGGTTCCCGAACCCTGCGCGAAACCGACCCCGCCTGTGGTCACCACCACCGCTGCGACCGTCGCGCACGTGGCCGCGAGACGGCGCTTGCTCC
>JBIJED010000045.1:0-10575 GCA_044343785.1 Azospirillales bacterium
GGACCGTCGTCCCCGCCAGCCCGGGCGATCCACCCGACGAGGCCTCTCGCCCGAATGATGCACCAGGGTGGCCGTGATGGGGTGGCGGGTGTAGCGCAAGTCCTTGATCGGGTTTGGGATTCAGTCGCCAAACACAAATCCGCCCGATCCGGGGAGGCCCCACCCGCCATGCGCGGGACGACGCCGTTGCCGCCCGGCCTGTCACCGGTTTCGGGCAAGGTCGTTGAGGCCTGTTTCGACGGGGGCGGCCTCTCATCCGACGCCGGGGTGCTGGCCCTGCGCGGGGTCGAGGCCCGGCTCGAGGTCGCCGACCGGCTGGCCGCCTGCGATGCCCGCGCCCCGGTGCGCGTGGGGCGTGTCGATCTCCATTGCGCCAGCTTCCGTCGGGTACCACGGCGCATCGTGCTGGACATCGACGACACGTTCGACGCCGCCCACGGCCACCAGCAGCGCCGCCTCTTCAACGCCCATCACGACGAGCACGGCTTCCAGCCCATCGCCCGCGGACGCGCCGGGCCGAACCTTCTGGCCGGCGTGCTGGAGGCGAAGTTCGGCCAGCATCTGCCGCTGAACCGGCAGAGCGAGACCTTCGCGCGCGAGGGCCTGCCCTCGCGAAGGCGGGGGGCATCGACCTGAGCGTCTCCACCCCGGCCGACTGGGTGGGGGCGGCGAGCGCGACGCTGGCGCCCCTGGTGGCGCTGGTCGAGGCGCACGTGCTGTCGGCCGCGCGGCTGCACGCCGACGACACGAGAGCGTGGCTGGCCGACGTGCTGGCCCGGATCGCCGATCACCCGGTGCAGCGGCTGCACGACCTGCTGCCCTGGAACTGGACGCCGCCCCGCAGCCTCGACGCCGCCCCGCAGCCTCGACGCGGCGGCCTGACCGACGCCGCGATCGGGCGCGAGGCCCACCCGGAACACCTGATCAGGTTCCCCGTCCCCTGACTGCCGCGGCCCTCGGCGGATGGATACGCTCATGCAGCGCCTGCTCCAAAGCATCCAGCACGAAGCTGGCGTGGGCGCTCACGCGAGACCCGCCAGCCGACGATGCGCCGGGCGTAGGCGTCGATGACGACGGCCACGTAGACGACGCCGCTCCATGTGCTCACATCGTTGAAGTCGGACAGCCGGAGCCTGTTCGGCGCCGGGGCATGGAACACCCGGTTCACTTGGTCGAGGGGGCATGGCGCGGCCTCGTCCTGCACGGTCGTCCTCACCGGCTTGCCGCGGATGACGCCTTGCAGGCCGGGATCGGCCATCAGCCGCTCGACCGTGCCGCGCGCCACGGCGAAGCCCTCACGCTTCACCCGCCGCCAGACCCCGGATCAGGTCCTTGACCGGCGGTCGAGCTCCGCCCTCGCAGAATACGCCGACGCCTTGCGCAGGATCTCGTTTGCCTGCCGCAGCGCGCGGTTCTCGCGCTCCAGCGCCTTCAGCCTCGCCGCCGCGTCCGTCGCCAGCCCAGCCCGTCGGCCGGCGTCAATCTCGGTGCGCTTGATCCACTCGCCCGGGCCGGACGGCACGCTCGTGGAGCAGACGGGCCTCTTCTTCGAGGCGTTCGTGGAGGGGGAGACCTTCGTCCACTCCCCCCGCCGCACCTTCTTCCGCGACGAGGCCGTGACCCATGCCTGGCGGTCGATGGAGTGGAGCCCGGCCTTCCACGACCTCGGCTGGATCGACCGACACCAGGGGGGCCGCCACCGCATCCCCGAGACCTTCGTGCCGACCGCCTCGGTGACCCCCTCCACCCGCATCTTCGGCCGGGTGGTGGCGAACCTCGGTTGGACCGACGTGCGCTTTCCGGTGCCGGTCTTCGCCGGCGACACGGTGGAGGCCGCCTCCACCATCATGGGCGTCCGCGCTTCGCGCTCGCGGCCCGCGGAGGGGATCCTCACGGTGGAGACGCGCGCCACCAACCAGCACGGCGCCGACGTCGTCTCCTTCCGCCGCAACCTTCTGGTCTACCGGCGGGACGCCGCCAACCCCTATGCCGAGGCCGGCTATCGAGGCACGGGCCGGCTTGACCGCGCGGGGCCCGTCGGCCACGGTCCCCGGCGACGAGGTCTGGGGGAAGCGACCGCCATGAGCGCACTGAAGCTGGCCGCCGGCATGGGCCGGCTCGGCACCGAGAGCGTGTTCGACATGCTGGCCCGGGCGACCGAGCTGGAGGCCCAGGGCAAGCCGATCATCCACCTTTCCATCGGCCAGCCCGACTTCAAGACGCCGCCCCACGTGGTGGAGGCGGCGATCAGGGCGCTGAAGGACGGCCACCACGGCTACACGCCCACCCCCGGCATCCGGGCGGTGCGGGAGGCGGTGGCGACGGACGTGGCGTTGAGGCGCGGCGTGACCGTCGATCCGGGGCAGGTGATCGTGGTGCCCGGCGGCAAGGTCACGATGTTCTTCGCCATCGCCATGTTCGGCGAGCCGGGGGCGGAGATCCTCTATCCGAACCCCGGTTTTCCGATCTACGAATCGCTCATCAAGTGGACCGGCGCCACGCCGGTGCCCATGCGCCTGACCGAGGCGAACGGCTTCGCCTTCTCGGCCGACGAGGTGCTGGCCCAGATCACGCCGCGCACGCGGCTGATCATCGTGAACACGCCGGCCAACCCCACGGGCGGCGTGGTCCCGAAGGCGGAACTCGACCGCCTCGCGGCCGGGCTCGAGCGGCACCCCCACGTCGCGATCCTGTCGGACGAGATCTACGCCCGGATGGTCTACGACGGGCACGCGCACGTCTCGCTCCTCTCCTACCCCGCGATCCGGGACCGGGTGATCCTGCTCGACGGCTGGTCGAAGACCTATGCGATGACCGGCTGGCGCATGGGCTACGGGATCTGGCCGAAGGCGCTGGTGGAGCCCGCCACCCGGCTCGCCATCAACTGCCACTCCTGCGTCAATTCCTCGGCCCAGTTCGCGGGCATCGCCGCGCTGGAGGGGCCGCAGGACGCGGTCGACGCGATGAACGCCGCCTTCACCGAGCGGCGGGCGGCGACCGTCGGGCTTCTGAACGGCCTGCCCGGCTTCCGCTGCCTGTCGCCGGGCGGCGCCTTCTACGCCTTCCCCAACATCGAGGGCACGGGGCGGACGTCCAAACGGCTGGAGACGCTGTTCCTGGAGGAGGCGGGCGTCGCCAGTGTCGCCGGCACCAGCTTCGGCGCGATGGGCGAGGGGTATCTGCGCATCAGCTACGCCAACGCGCTGGAGAACATCCGCGCGGCGGTGGAGCGGATGCGGGCGGTGCTGTCCGGGTAGGCCGGCCATCCGCCCCCGCATTGCCCCTTGCATTCCCGGGGCGCGCGCGTATCTATCGCCTTCAGACGCACCCGCACGTGCCCTCGGCCCTTCCCGACCGCTCCGGTCGGGTCCGGGCCGGTAACGACGTCAGGCGTTCTTTGGGAAGAGGCGGTCCCGTGTCCGCCCGCTCGAGGGAGCTCGATATGGTTGCCGGCTGCGAGAAGGGTTCCGTTCGGTAGAGCCCGGGTCGGTCTCAGGCGCATCCCCTGCCGCGCGACGCGGCCATGATGGCGCTCATTCCGACCCATCCGTCGATCCCCCGGATCAGACCTCCGTCCGGCAGCACGCTCCCTCTCACGCATGGGGCGTCCGCGTGCCGTTCCGCTCCACCGTCCCGTCGGCCGGCCTCGACCCCGGCTCATGGAGAGCGCGTCATGTCGTTCAGGTTCCGTTTCCGCGCGCCGGTCACCCCGCTGCGCCGTTCGCTCGACCAGCCGTCGCACCCTCCCACGGTGGCGGCGATGCTGCGCCGCGACCAGCCGGCCGAGCCGGTCCACTGCCTGCGTCCGCAGGTCGTGGAGCGGGCGGCGGTCGCCTTCCGCGCGGCCTTCCCGGGCGAGACCATGTACGCGGTCAAGTGCAACCCCGAGCCCGCCGTCCTGCGCGCGCTCTGGAAGGGTGGCATCCGCGCCTTCGACGTGGCCTCGATGGGCGAGATCCGCCTGATCCGCACCATGTTCCCGCAGGCGGCGATGCACTTCATGCATCCGGTGAAGCCGCGCGCGGCGATCCGGGCCGCCTATCACGAGTTCGGGATCCGCACCTTCGCCCTCGACCACCCCGACGAACTCGCGAAGATCCGCGAGGAGACGGGCGGGGCGGGCGACCTGACGCTCGTCGTCCGCATCGCGGTGCCCAAGGGCGGTGCCGCCTACGACCTGTCGGGGAAGTTCGGCGCGGCGTTCCGGCCGGCCGTCGATCTGCTGGTCGCGGCGCGGGCCGTCGCGGCGCGCGTCGGCGTCACGTTCCACGTCGGCTCCCAGTGCCTCGATCCCGCGGCCTACGCGCGGGCGATCGAGCTGGCGTCGAAGGTGGCGCTGCGCGCGGGCGTGCGGCTCGACGTGCTGGACGTGGGCGGCGGCTTCCCGGTCGCCTACCCCGACCAGGTGCCGCCGCCGGTCGACGTCTTCGGACGGACGATCGGCGAGGCGGTCGCCCGCTGGTTCCCCGACGGCGTGGACCTCCACGCCGAGCCGGGGCGGGCGCTCGTCGCCGGCGGGGCGTCGGTGGTGGTGCAGGTCGATCTCGTCCGCGACGGCATGCTGTTCGTCAACGACGGGATCTACGGCGCGCTCTCGGACGCGGGCGTGCCGGCGTTCCGTTTCCCGGTGCGGCTGATGCGCGCATCGGAGGCGGCCCCGGCGCCGTTCGGCCTGTTCGGCCCGACCTGCGACAGTGCCGACCGGATGAACGGCCCGTTCTGGCTTCCGGCGGACGTCCGGGAGGGGGACTACGTGGAGATCGGCCAGCTCGGCGCCTACGGCGGCGCGCTGCGCACGGCCTTCAACGGGTTCGACCGGGCCCGGATCGTGGAGGTGCGCGATCCCCCGCTCCTCGAGACGCCGGGTTACGCGGACGCCGCGGTCGCGGCATGAGGCCGTCGGGATTTCTTCGTGCGTGACGGTGCCCCGGCACGGGCACCGTCACAGTTTTCGTGTTCATGACCATCCGGGGCCCGGCCCCGGCGGACCACTTCAGGAGTGAGCGACAGTGACTCTCGACAAGACGTACCTGGCCTTCCGGGGCCGCATGCTCATCGTCGGCTTCGGATCGATCGGCCAGGGCGTGCTGCCGCTCCTGTTCCGCCACGTCGACATCGAGCCCGGGCAGATCGAGATCGTCACCGCCGAGGAGAAGGGCATCGAGGAGGCGAAGAAGTACGGCGTCACCTTCACGATCGACCCGCTGAACAAGACCAACTACCGGCAGATCGTCTCCCAGCGCCTGAAGAAGGGAGACTTCCTCCTCAACCTGTCGGTCGACGTGGCGTCCGTCGCGCTGATCGAGCTGTGCCAGGAGATCGGCGCCCTCTACCTCGACACGGTCATCGAGCCGTGGGCCGGCGGGTACACCGATCCGAACCTCTCGCCCTCGCAGCGCTCCAACTACGCGCAGCGCGAGGAGGCGATGGCCCTCAGGCGCAAGTATCCGGGCGGGCCGACGGCCGTCATCACCCACGGCGCCAACCCCGGCCTCGTCTCCCACTTCGTCAAGCAGGCGCTGCTGAACATCGCGGAAGCCGTCGGCAAGCCCGTCGCGACGCCGAAGGACAGGGCGGGCTGGTCGACGCTGGCGGCCGACCTCGGCATGAAGGTCGTGCACATCGCCGAGCGCGACACCCAGGTGGCGGCGACGCCGAAGCGCCCGGGCGAGTTCGTGAACACGTGGTCGATCGACGGCTTCGTGAGCGAGGGCTCGCAGCCGGCCGAGCTGGGCTGGGGCAGCCACGAGAGGCACTTCCCGGCCGACGGCCGCCGCCACGACTTCGGCGGCGACAGCGCGATCTATCTGATGCGGCCGGGTGCCTCGACGCGCGTGCGCACCTGGACGCCGCTGGAGGGGCCGTTCCACGGCTTCCTGATCACGCACGGCGAATCGATCTCGATCTCGGACCACTACACGGTCAAGGACGCGTCCGGCGCCGTCACCTTCCGCCCGACCGTCCACTACGCCTACCATCCGTGCGACGACGCGGTGCTGTCGGTGCACGAACTCGGCGGCAAGAACTGGATCCAGCAGTCCGAGCAGCGGCTGATCGTCGACGAGATCACCGACGGCATCGACGAGCTGGGCGTGCTGCTGATGGGGCACGGAAAGGGCGCCTACTGGTACGGCTCGGTCCTGTCGATCCACGAGGCGCGCCGGCTCGCCCCCTACAACAACGCGACCTCGCTCCAGGTCTGCGTGGCGGTGCTGGCCGGCGTGATCTGGGCGATGGAGAACCCGGACCGCTGGATCGTCGAGCCGGACGAGATGGACCACGACCGGATCCTCGAGATCTCGGTCCCGTATCTCGGCGACATGGTGGGCAAGTTCTCGGATTGGACCCCGCTTCAGGACCGCGAGCGCCTGTTCCCGGAAGACCTGGACAGGGACGACCCCTGGCAGTTCAAGAATTTCCGGGTGGTCTGAGCGCGTCTCCCGCGGGGTTGGCCTGCAATCTCCGCGGGAAAACGCGCCGATCGGCCGACCGGAGGACGAGCGAAGGTTATGTTCCCTTCGACACGTCCGATCGGTTAGGATGCCTGTGCGGTAGGGAACCCGAGGGCGTCGAAGGGCGGAACGGATGGTTGCTGTCCGGGAGGACGAAGTCGTTCTGCAGGTCAAGGCGCTCATGCCGCGCCTGCCGGGCGCTGCCGTCCGGGACCTGATGAACGATCTGGAGGAAAAGTACGGCCGTGGCGAGCGCGGCCACGCCATCCGCCGCATCGTGATCGAGGAACTGAACCGTCGTCGCCCCAACCGGGCCCAGCGGCTGTTCACCGGCCTCCTCGAACCCCTCCTCGTCGACGACGAGATCATGCTGCGGTCCCCCGGGTTCACCCCGGGGCTCCTCACGCGCCTCGACATGGCCGTGATGTGGGGCTACCTGCGCAAGGCGGCGATCGGCGACCTCGCCCGCGAGGCGCAGGCGCGCCTCGACGAGCTTTGCCGCACCGATCCGATCGAGCGGGCGCTGATGTCGCCGGTCGCAATCGATCTGCGCGACCGCATGCGGCTCGCCGCCACGACCCACCTCGAGGCGGCGCTGCGCAACCGCCGCAGCCTCGACGACGTGATCGAACCGTTGAGCGCGTCGGCCTTCAAGGTGGCGAAGACGCGGTATCCCACGCTCGCCGAGAAACACAAGCTGGAGGCGCCGTTCCTGCGGTTCTTCGCGGATACGCTCGCGAATTTCGAGGTGGTCGTCAGCACGGTCGACGAAGCCGTGGCCCGGTTCGGCCACAAGGTGATGCTGACCGAGCAACTCGAAGTGCAGATCGAAGGCGTCCAGGCGATGCAGGCCGAGATCGGGATCGCGATCCCGGACCTGCTCGGCGCGCGCGGCGCCATCATGAAGGGTCTGCCGACCTTCACGCTGATCAACCGGCTGGAGCGCTACGACTTCGGGGGGCGCGTCGTGCGGGCCTTTCCCGAGAGCCCGCCGCCCGAGGTGGCGCTCACGCTCGACGTCATGCTCTGTCACTTCGGCGCGGCCTGCCGCACGGTGGCCGAGCACCTGACGGCGGCGACGACGGTGGGGCAGGGGGAGATGGTGCCCCTCCTGATGATCCCCGATCACGTGCGGGAGATCCTGGACAAGGCGCTGGGTCGGTTCGCGTCGGTCCTGCGTGAGCTGACGGACGTCGGGATCTTCGGGGAGCGCGGGCTCGAGGCCCGGTACCGCTATGCCATGACCGCCGCGTCCTCGGTGATCGTGGGGCCGGTGATGCAGCTCGCGATCGAGCGGACCCGCGCCGTGGCGACCGATCGCGACGGGCCGACCGAGGACTTCGACGGCGTCTGCTGGCTGCTGAACTTCACCTGGCGCTGGAGCCAGGAGCTGGTCTCCCTCGGCTTCGCGGCCGACGACCTCGTGGAGTTCCAGCGGACGCTCCGGCGGGAGATCCACAACGGATTCCAGAGCGCCATCCGGTTCGAGCCCGAGGACGACAAGGCGCCCCGCCTGCGCCACCTCGTCCGCCTCGAGCGGCTGATGAGCGCGATGGAGAGTTCGATCTCCGAGTGGTTCTCCGCGCTCAGCCATCAGCTCCAGAAAGTGATGATCTGGGGCATCGACCGGCCGCTCATCCGCAGCGACGAGCTGCGGGTGATCAACGCCTACATTTCCCTCGTTCAGGACCAGATGACCAAGGCCCGGCACTTCGTCGCGCCGGAACTCGCCGAGGTCATCGACGTGTACGAGCGCCGGCTCACGGAAGGGTTTGACGTGGTGGACTGAAGGGCGGGCGCATCGCGCGCGCCTTGCCACGTCCCGTCGAACCTCCTATGTCAGGCGCGCCATTGGCCGGACCCCGTGCGCCAAAAGCCGGGGCAACAGAAACAGGGGAGCTTCGGAGATGTTCAGCCGTCGGTTCGTCATGTTGTCCGCCGTCGCCGCCGTCGCGGTGATGTCCGGTGCGCCGGTCGGGGCCCAGGCCCAGGACGTCAAGATCGGCGCCCTCCTCAGCGTCACCGGCGGTCTCGCCCCCTTCGCGCCGGCGATCACGGCCGCTGCGCGCCTCGCGGTCGACGAGATCAACGCCGCCGGCGGCGTGCTCGGCGGGCGCCGCATCGCGCTCGTGGAGGCGGACGACCAGACGAACCCGCAGGTCGCCCAGACGGTCGCCACCCGTCTCGTCCAGGTCGAGAACGTGGCCGCGCTCGTCGGCCCGCTGACCTCGTCGAACGTTCTCGCCGTCGCCCAGGCGGTCACGATCCCGGCGGGCGTGCCGCTCGTCTCGCCCTCGGCCACTTCGCCGGCCATCTCGCCGCTCGACGACAAGGACACGGTCTTCCGCACCGTGACGCCCGACGGGCTGCAGGGCCGCGTGCTCGCCCGCACCACGCGCGAGCGCGGCGTGACCCGCGTGGCGGCGATGGTCGTGAACAACGACTACGGCCGTGGCCTCCAGGCGAACTTCGTCGCCGCCTTCCAGGAAATGGGCGGCACGATCACGTCCGCGACCAACTTCGAGGAGAACCGGGCCTCCTACCGCGCCGAGCTGGCGACCGCCGCCGGCAGCGGGAACCCCGAGGCACTGCTGCTGATCGGCTATCCGGCGTCGGGCGGCAACACGATCCTGCGGCAGGCGCTGGAGAACGGATTCTTCAACCGCTTCATCATGACCGACGGCATGCGCGACGGCTCGGTCATCCAGACCATCGGCCCGCAGAACCTCGCCAACTCCTTCGGCACGTCGGGCGGCAGCGCGGCGCCGGCCGAGACGCTGAAGACGTATCAGGACGCCTTCCGGGCGAAGAACGCGTCGCTCGATCCCATGGGCGCGTTCGCCCCGCAGATGTACGACGCGGTGATGACCGTCGCGCTGGCGATCCAGAAGGCCGGCTCCACCGACCGCGCCGCGATCGCCAGGGCCCTGCGCGAAGTGGCCAACGGCCCCGGCGAGGTGGTCGGCCCCGGCGACTTCGCCAAGGCGCGCGATGCCATCGCCGCCGGCCGCAAGGTGAACTACGACGGCGCGTCGGGTCCGATCGAGTACGACGCGGCCGGCGACGCCGCCGGCGCCATCGACATCTGGTCGGTGAAGGGCGGGGCGATCACGGTCGACGCGACCGTCCGGCGCTGATCCGTCACAGCACCGACCCGCCGGCACGACGGGGTCCGGGCCCGCCTCGCCCGAGGCGGGCCCGTCCCTTTTGCGTGCCACCCCTGCCTCCGTCCCGCCGGCCCCGATGATCGAAGTCCGGAACCTCGTCAAGCGCTTCGGCGGCTTCACGGCCGTCGACGGGTGCTCGCTGACCGTCGGGACCGGATCGCTCACCGGCCTCATCGGCCCGAACGGCGCCGGCAAGACGACGCTGTTCAACACCATCGCCGGCACCTATCGGCCGGACGGGGGGCAGGTCCTCCTCGACGGCGTCGACGTCGGCGGAATGCCGCCCCACGTGCTGTTCCGGCGCGGCCTCGTCCGCACCTTCCAGATCCCGCACGAATTCTCGCGGATGACCGTGACCGAGAACCTGTGCGTCCCGGTGCCCGGGCAGAGCGGGGAGAACCTGTTCGCCGCCTGGTTCGGCTGGGGTCGGATCGCGCGTGAGGAGGCGGCGATCCGCAAGCGGGCGCAGGAGGTGCTGGCGTTCCTCAACCTCTCCCACGTCGCCGACCTCGAGGCGGGCCGCCTCTCGGGCGGCCAGAAGAAGCTGGTGGAGATCGGCCGCGCGATCATGTCGGGGGCGAAGACCATCCTTCTCGACGAGCCGGCGGCGGGCGTGAACCGCGCGCTCTTGGGGACGCTGACCGAGGACATCCGGCGCCTGCACCGCCAGGGCTACACCTTCCTCCTGATCGAGCACGACATGGACATGATCGCGGCGCTCTGCGACCCGATCTACGTGATGGCCGAGGGCAAGGTGCTGGCCAAGGGGACGATGGCCGAGATCCGCGCCGACGTGCGGGTGCGGGAGGCCTATCTCGGCCACGGCATGTCGGCCGACGGGGCCACCGGCGGCGCCGCCCGCGCGGGGAGCGTCTGATGCCGCTCCTCGACGTGCGGCAGGTCCGCGGCGGCTACGGCGAGAGCGACATCCTGAAGGGGGTCGACCTCGCGGTGGA
>JBIJED010000460.1:0-3386 GCA_044343785.1 Azospirillales bacterium
ATCGGGCCCAACGGTGCGGGCAAGTCGACGCTGATGAAGGCCGTGTTCGGCCTCGTCCTGCTGCGCTTCGGGGTGGTGACGATCGACGGCGAGGACATCACCAACGCCAAGCCCGAGACGCACGTGCGCCGCGGCCTCTCCTACGTCCCGCAGGAGCGCAACGTGTTCCCATCGCTCACCGTGCGGGAGAACCTGGAGATGGGCGCCTTCGCCCGGCGCGACGACTGGTCGTCGGCGATGGCGCGCGTGTTCGAGATCTTCCCGCCGCTCGCCGAGAAGCGCGGGGCGCTGGCGGGCTCCCTCTCGGGCGGGCAGCGGCAGATGGTGGCCATGGGCCGCGCGCTGATGCAGGAGCCGAAGCTCCTGATGCTCGACGAGCCGACGGCGGGGCTGAGCCCGAAGTTCATGGACCTGATCTTCGACCGGGTCGTGGCGATCAACCGGAGCGGGACCGCGATCTTGATGGTGGAGCAGAACGCGCGTCAGGCGCTCGCCATCGCGCACCGCGGCTACGTGCTGGCGATGGGCCAGAACCGCTTCACCGACACCGGCCGCGGCATCCTGGAGAATCCCCAGGTGGCCGAGATGTTCCTGGGGGGCTGAGGCGTGTCGGGACTGGAGTTCGTCAACTTCTACCTGATCCCCGGGCTGGTGCTGGGGTGCATCTATGCGATCTCGGCGGTGGGGCTGTCGCTGCTGTTCGGCATCCTGCGCTTCGCCAACTTCGCGCACGGCGACATGATGTCGTGGGGCGGCTATTCGGCGCTGGTCGCCGTGACCTTCCTGGGGATCGGGCCCTGGGCGTCGATCCCGGTGGCGATCGTCTCGACCGTCGCCCTCGGCCTCCTCGTCCAGCGCCTGTTCTACGGCCGGCTCAAGGGTGCGAACTCCGTCGTCCTGCTGATCTCGGGCTTCGGCGTCGCGCTCATGATCCGCGCGATCCTCTATTTCCTCTTCGGCCCGACCGAGGTGACCTACGGCCTCGGGATCCAGCGCCCCTTCGTGTGGGAGGGGTTCCGGATCCAGTGGCGGCACATGTACTTCATCGGGACGGCGGTGGCGATCGTGACCGCGCTGCACCTGTTCCTCACCCGCACCCGCACCGGAAAGGCGATGCGGGCGATGAGCGACAACCCCGATCTCGCCCGCATCACCGGCATCCCGACGGACCGGGTGGTGACCGTGGCGTGGGTGATCGGCGCGTCGCTGACCGCCGTCGCGGGCGTGTTCGTGGCCATCGACACCCAGCTCTCGCCCCTGATGGGCTTCAACCTGCTGCTGCCCACCTTCGCCGCCGCCATCCTGGGCGGCATCGGCAAGCCCTACGGCGCCATCGTGGGCGGCCTCGTCATCGGCCTGGCGGAGGAGATGTCGAGCCTGCCGCTGATCGACGGCCAGCCGCTGCTCACGCCGGCCTACAAGACCGGCGTCGCCTTCGCCATCCTCGTGGCGGTGCTGATCGTCCGCCCGACGGGCATCTTCCGGAGTCCCCAGTGATGAGCGCGGAAGCCGTCGGCCTGATCCTCTACTTCGTCCAGATCGCCACGCTGGGCGCGATCTACGCGGTGATCGCGCTCGGCCTGAACGTCAACTGGGGCTTCTCCGGCCTCATGAACGCGGGCATCGCCGGCTTCGTCGCGATCGGCGCCTACACCTCGGCCATCCTCACGGCTCCCAACGGCGCGGGCCAGCTCGGCGCGTTCGGCTGGCCGCTGTGGGCGGCGTGGCTCGCGGCGATGGGGGCGGCCGGGGTCCTCGCGCTCGTCATGGGGACGATCACGGTCAACCTGCGTTCGGACTATCTGGCGATCGCCACGCTGGGCATCGCCGAGATCCTGCGCCTGATCGTGCGCAACGAGGACTGGCTCACGGGCGGGCCGCTCGGCGTGACGCCGCTCGCGCGGCCGTTCGAGGGCTACGGCAACCCCTGGGCGCCCGTCCTCTTCCTCCTCCTGCTCCTCGCCATCGTCGCCGTCGTCTACTGGCTGGCCGAACGCGCGATCCGCAGCCCCTGGGGCCGGGTGCAGCGCGCGCTGCGGGAAAACGAGGCGGCCGCCTCGGCCATGGGCAAGGACGTGCGGAACTTCCGCCTCCAGTCCTTCGTGCTCGGCGCCACCTTCATGGGCCTCGGCGGCGCCATGCTGGCGCACTTCTCGAAGTACATGAGCCCCGACGTGGTCGACCCGCTCACGACCACCTTCCTCGTCTGGGTGATGCTGATCGCGGGCGGCAGCGGCAACAACCGCGGTGCCATCATCGGCGCCTTCCTGATCTGGGGGATCTGGGCGGCGACCGACTTCCTGACCGCCTACCTGCCCTCCGAGGTGGCGACGCGGGCCGCCTATCTCCGGCTCTTCCTGATCGGCCTCGCCCTCCAGATCATCCTGATCCGCCGGCCCGAGGGGCTGATCGGCGAGCGCCCGCCGCGCCCGGCCGACGGCCGTTGACCGGCGCCGCCGCATTCTCACAGGGAAAACATCCACCGTTGGTGGTATGACGGAACGTCCGCCCGATCCGGATGTCCCATGCGTCGCGCCGCCGCCGTCCTCCTCGCCGCCGTGCTCGCGGGTTCGGTCCCCGCCGGGTCCCAGACGCCCGGTCCCGTGGCCCTGCGGATGGAACTGAGCCTGCTCGAGCAGCAGGAGGGCGCCTGCCGGCACTACGTCACGATGGAGAACCGGACCGAGGTCGATTTCGCGGCGCTCCGCTTCGACCTGTTCCTGTTCGACGGGACGCAGGCGATCACGAGCCGCGTCGCGGTGGCGAGCCGCCGGATCCGCCCGAACCAGACCCGGGTGCTCGTCTTCGACGTGCCGGCCGTGCGCTGCGACCGGATCGGCCGCGTCCTCCTCAACGAGGTGCTGATCTGCCAGGAGCACGGGGGTCGGATGCGCGACGACTGCGACGATCTCGTGCGCACCGTGACGCGGCTGAGGGTGCCCTTCGTTCACTGATCCGGCGCCGGACCGTCATCCCGCCTTCACACGCACGTCATCGTCCGGCCCTAGGCATGGCGGGTCCGCAGACCCGCCCCAGGAGCGCCGCCCCATGGTCAGCCGCCGCAGCTTCCTCGTCGCCTCCGCCGCCCTCGGCCTCGCCGGCGTCGCCCGCCCCTCGAACGCGCAGCCGGCCCCTTGGGCCGCGCGCTATCCCGAACTCACCTTCGCGATCATCCCGGCCGAGAACGCGTCCGGCGTCATGGACCGCTGGGGGCCCTTCACCGCCTATCTGAGCCGCGAACTCGGCACGAAGGTGACGATCCGCGTCGCGCAGGACTATGCGGCCGTGATCGAGGGCCAGCGGGCGGGCCAGATCCAGATCGCGATCTACGGGCCGGCAGCCTACGCCCGCGCCCGGATGACCGGCGTGCGGACCACGCCCTTCGC
>JBIJED010000357.1:0-4147 GCA_044343785.1 Azospirillales bacterium
ACATGACACGGTCCACAACCAATCACTGTGGACTTTTAACATCTTGCACGGGTCAATTCAACCTTCGCGACAGTGTCCGCGGTCCGGCTCATCCACCGCGCGACCCCGTCAGGCGTCCGTGTCGGCCCAGGTCCGCACCGGTCCGACGTCGACGTGACAGAAGCGGCGGGCCGGATAGAAGCCGACGCCGCCGACCCGCAGGTCGAGCAGCGTCCGGTGAAGCCGGTCGACCGGCACCCCGGGCACGGCGACGTCGGCGGCCTTGCCGACGACATGGAGGCTGCCGGGATCGCCGCCGACGATCCGGTTCGTCTCCGCGGTGCGGAAGCCGCAGGTCAGCAGCAGCGGCCGTCCGCCGAGCCGCCGCTGGGCCTCGGAGAGGGTGTCGAACAGCTCCGGGTCGATGGGCCGGGCCTCGTCCTCCCGCCAGTCGCGGAAGAAGTGGGCGAGCCGTCGCAGCGCCGCGGGGTCGTAGCGGCGGCGGCGGACGAACGCGATCGACAGACGCTCGCGCGTGTTCGCGTTCACCAGCGTGAGGCTGCCGTCGCCGATGCCCGTCGGCGGGGGCAGGGGCGGCGGGGGCGGTGCCGCGCCGCGCCGCCGCGCCGCTTCGGCCGGGGCCGCGGCGCCCAGGAGGACGGCCGCCCCCAGGCCGGCGAGCAGGCCGCGACGGGACATCGGTCTGGCATCGGTCAAGAGGGGCCCCGCGGGACAGGCAACGCGACGCCCCTTGTCCGATGACCCCCGCGACACGGACAAGGAAAGCCGGTCGGCGGTTCGAATCATGGGACACGATCCCCCCGGCGGCACGACCGGCGAGGACCACGGCCCTCGGCGACGACCGCCCTCCTCTCATTCGAGGACAAGGGGGACCCGCGGGGCCGGCCGACTCCGCCGGCCGGCGCCCCTTGCCCATCGTTCGCGTCGACGGGCCGGGGCGCCCCGTGCGATACCTTGTCGGCGTCCGGCTGCCCGGCCGCCGGCACACCGCCGTCGTGACCCCGCCGCCCGTCGATGACCGCCGCCGCATCCCCCAGTCCCCTGCCCTTCACGCCGGTGGTGCCGGACGTCCTCTCCCGCAGATTGTCGGAGATCTGGCGCGCGGAGGGCCAGTCCCGCTTCCGGCCGGCGCTGCTCGCGGCGCTGCGCGAGACGCTGGCCGAGGGCCGCGCCCTGGTGCGCGACCGGTTCGAGAAGGGCGGCACGGGGGCGGACTGCGTGCGTGACAACGCGGCGCTGGTCGACGCCATCGTCTGCGCGCTGGCCGACGTCACGGTCCACGACGTGTTCGAGACCGCGGGCCCGACCCGGGGCGAACAGCTCGCCATCGTTGCCGTCGGCGGCTACGGCCGGGGCGAGATGGCGCCCTTCTCCGACATCGACCTGATGTTCCTTTTGCCCTACAAGCGCACGCCGCGGGTGGAGCAGATCGTCGAGTACATGCTCTACCTCCTGTGGGACCTGGGGCTGAAGGTCGGCCATTCGGTGCGCTCCGCCGACGAGGCGATCCGGCAGGCCAACGCCGACCTGACGATCCGTACGGCACTGCTGGAGACGCGCCACCTCTGGGGCGACATGGCGCTGTTCCGCGGCTTCCGCCGGCGCTTCCAGCGCGAGGTGGTGCACGGGCACGGGCCCGCCTTCATCGAGGGCAAGCTGGCCGAGCGCGACGCGCGGCACCAGCGCCTCGGCGACACGCGCTACGTGCTGGAGCCGAACCTGAAGGAGGGCAAGGGCGGCCTTCGCGACCTCCAGACCCTCTTCTGGATCGCCAAGTACCTCTACGAGGTCGACGAGGTCCGCGAACTGGTCCGCCGTGGCGTGCTGCTGGCCGAGGAGGCGCGGCGCTTCGCCAAGGCGCAGAACTTCCTGTGGACCGCGCGCTGCCACCTCCACTACCTGACCGGCCGGGCCGAGGAGCGGCTGACCTTCGACGTGCAGGCGCTGATCGGCGCGCGCATGGGCTACACCGATCATGCCGGTGCTCGCGGCGTCGAGCGGTTCATGAAGCACTACTTCCTGGTCGCCAAGGACGTGGGCGACCTGACCCGCATCTTCTGCGCGGCACTGGAGGCGGACTGGAAGCGGCCGCGGCGCCTGTCGATCTTCCGCAGGCTGCGGGTGGAGAAGGAACTGCAGGGCTTCGTCGTCGACGGCGACCGGCTCTCGGTCCGGGACGAGCGCCATTTCCGCGACCATCCGGCGGACATGGTCCGCCTGTTCCACACGGCCCACGTCCACGGGATCGACGTGCATCCGGCCGCACTCCGCGCGATCACCCGCGCGCTCGGCGCGCTCGACGCGGGCGTGCGCGATGATCCCGAGGCGAACGGCCTGTTTCTCGAGATCCTGACCGGGAGGAAGGACCCCGAGGGCACTCTGCGGCGGATGAACGAGGCGGGCGTGCTCGGCCGCTTCGTGCCGGACTTCGGCCGCGTCGTGGCCCAGATGCAGTACGACATGTACCACGTGTACACGGTCGACGAGCACACGCTGCAGGCCGTCGGCATCCTGCACAAGATCGGGACGGGGGCGCTGCGCGAGGCGCTCCCCTTCGCGACCGAGGTGATGCAGAAGGTCGTCTCGCGCCGGGCGCTGATGGTGGCGATGGTCCTGCACGACATCTGCAAGGGGCGCGGCGGCGACCATTCCGTCCTCGGTGCCCGCGTCGCGGAACGCCTCGGGCCCCGTTTCGGCCTGACCGCGGAGGAGACGGAGACGGCGGCGTGGCTGGTCCGCTGGCACCTCGCCCTGTCGTCGGCGGCCTTCAAGCGCGACGTGGACGACGAGACGACGGTGCAGGACCTCGTCGACCTCGTGCAGTCGCCCGAACGGCTCCGCCAGCTCCTGGTACTCACGGCGGCCGACATCATGGCAGTCGGCCCCGGCCGCTGGAACGCCTGGAAGGCGACGCTGCTCCAGAACCTGTTCGCGAACGTGGAGGAGCGCCTCGTCGGCGGGTTCGTCGACAGCCAGCCCGCGGGGCCGAGCCGCGTCGCCCGCGTGCGGCGCGCGCAAGACGCGCTGCGGGCGCAGCTGAAGGACTGGCCGGGCGAGGAGATCGACGCGCATCTCGCCCAGGGCTATCCGGCCTACTGGCTCGCCTTCGACGCGGGCACGTACGAGCGCCAGGCCCGCCTCATGCGACGGGCGCGGCGCGACGGCTCGCCGCTCAACCTCGACACGCGGGTCGATCGCGCGCGCGAGGTGACCGAGATCACCCTCTACACCCCCGACCATCCGGGCCTGTTCGCGCGGCTGGCCGGCGCCTTCGCCGTCTCCGGCGCGACGATCGTCGACGCGCGGATCTTCACCATGGCCGACGGCATGGCGCTCGACGTCTTCAGCGTGCAGGACGCGGCGGGCGGCAGCTTCTCCTCCGCCGACCGGCTGGCCAAGCTGGCGGTGAACGTGGAGCGCACCCTGTCGGGCGAGCTGCGGCCGCTGCAGGAACTCGCGCGGCGCAAGCCGAGCATCCCCGCCCGCACCCGCGTCTTCCGCGTGCCGCCGCGGGTGCTGATCGACAATGCGGCCAGCTCCACCCACACCGTCATCGAGGTCAACGGCAAGGACCGGCCGGGCCTGCTCTACGACCTCACCCGCTCGCTGACGGGCCTGTCGCTCCAGATCGCGTCGGCGCGCATCTCCACCTACGGTGCGCAGGTGATCGACGTGTTCTACGTCCGCGACCTGTTCGGGCTGAAGGTGACCCACAAGGGCCAGCTGGCCCGCATCCGCGAGCGACTGCTGGAGGCGCTCGCCGATCCGGAGGAGATCGCCGCCGCCCCGCCGCCCAAGCCGGTGCGCACGCCCCGGGCGCCGGCCGCGCGGGGGGCGTGATGCGCAGGGCGGCCGTGTTCCTGCTGCTGGCCGCCGGCCTGCTCGCGGCCTGCGATCCGCGGATCCGGATCTCCGGCGGGTCGGAGGGGATCGACCGGGTGCGGATCGGGATCGGCCTCTGACGTCCCGGAAACCCTCTCCGGCCCCTACGCCGCGTCCTCGTGGTGGCCCGCCATGTACTGGCCGATCACCCGCATCTCGGCCCCGGCGGCGGTCGTCTCGTGGACGATGCGGCCCTCCGACATGACGAGGATGCGGTCGGCCAGATCCAGGATCTCGTCCAGATCCTCGCTCACCAGCTGGACCG
>JBIJED010000358.1:0-4132 GCA_044343785.1 Azospirillales bacterium
GGCGACGCCGGGGACCGACGTGGTCTGCGCCCGGTGGCCCGCGCGCTCGGCCATCTTCACGATCCAGTCCGCCAGCACGCCGCCGCCCTCGCCGCCCATGGCGAGGACCGCGATGCGGATGGAGCGCTCGCGGGCGGCGCCGGGGACGGTGGGGGCGGGGAGGGTCTGGGCGGTCATCGGGTGTGACCCCCTCCTCCCCCCGGGGGGGGGAGGGGACGGAACGTCGAAGTCGCGCGCACAGTTCTCCCCTCCCCCCCCCGGGGGGAGGGGGCGGGGGAGAGGGGATGGAGCAGGCCCGAACTCGCCATCCTCACGCCGCCACGATCTCGTCGCGCGCCATGCGGCGCTGGAGCCAGCCGATCACCCGGTCGCGCACGCGTGCCTTGAAGCGGTCCCAGCCGGTCGGATTGTCGATGATCGACGCGCGGTAGAACGACGGGCACAGCACGGCCGCGTGGCTCACCTCGCCGCACAGGCCGCAGCCGACGCAGGAGTTGATGACCTTCGTCACCGGGTCCTTGCGCAGGGGGTCCGGGTTCGGCGCCACGGTGAGCGACGGGCACCCCGACAGGCGGATGCAGCTATGGTCGCCGGTGCAGGTGTCGGCGTCCACGCCGAACCGCTGGCGCACCATGCGCTTGCCGTCCTTCACCGCCTTGGCGATCTGCGGCTTCACCCGGCGCTGCTTGTTCAGCATGCATTCGGACTGCGCCACGATGACCTTCGGCCCCTCGGCGGGCGTGGTCAGCGCGTCCCGCAGCGTCGTGGTCATGGTCTTCAGGTCGTAGGTGTTGGTGAGCGTCTTCACCCACGTCGCCCCCATGCCCCGCACGGCCTTCTCGATCGGGTTGCCGGTGGCGCGGATGGGGTTGGCGGCGGACGACGACAGGATGTCCTGCCCCCCGGTCGCGGCCGAATAGCCGTTGTCGACGACGATGATGACGTTGTCCGACTTGTTGAAGACGGCGTTGCCGACCGAGGACGCGATGCCGTTGTGCCAGAATCCGCCGTCGCCCATGATCGAGATGGCGCGCTTGCTCGTCGCCTTGGTGTTGAACGCCGCGGCCCCCGCCCCGCCCAGGCCATAGCCCATCGTGGTCGCGCCGATGTTGAAGGGCGGCAGGATGGAGAACAGGTGGCAGCCGATGTCGCAGCTGACGTGGTGGGTCCCCAGGTCCCGCTCCACCAGCTTCATCGCCGTGAAGATCGGCCGCTCCGGGCAGCCGGTGCAGAAGGACGGCGGGCGGCCGTGGACCTGCCCGTCGATCCGGTCGAGTGCCGCCTTCACCCGGTCCTTCACCTCGGGCGCCGGCTTGGGCACGTGGGCGATCAGGCCGGCGTGGTACTTGCCGAAGAACCTGGCGAAGCCGTCGCGCATGACGGCGCCGGTGTACTCGCCGCCCATGGGCAGCATGTCCTTGCCGTGCACCTTCGTCTGCACGTCCGCCCGGCGCAGGATGGTGTTCACCGCCTGCTCGATGAACTCCGGCTGCCCCTCCTCGACGATCAGGATCGCCTTCTTGCCGGCGCAGAACCGGATGAATTCCGCGTCCACCAGCGGATAGGTCACGTTCAGCACGTAGAGGGGCACGCGCGAGTTGCCGTAGGCGTCGGCGAGGTCCAGCAGTTCGAGCGCGCGGAGCGCGGTGTTGTACATGCCCCCCTGCATCACGATGCCGACGTCGTCCACGTCGCCGGCGAAGAGTTCGTTCAGCCCTTTGTCCTGGATGAACGTCACCGCCGCCGGCCAGCGCTTCTCCAGCTTCTCCTTCTCGTGCAGATAGCTTGCCGGAGGCAGCACGATGCGGTTCACGTCGCGCCGCGGGTTCTCCAGCGCGTCCTTCAGCGTGAAGGAGGGGCGGACGTTGTCCTTGCACACGAAGCTGCCGTAGACGTGGCAGGCGCGGATCCGCACCTCCAGCATCACGGGCGTGTTCGACGCCTCCGACAGCTCGAACCCCTTCTCCACCATCTTCACGATGGTCGGCAGGTTCGGGCGCGGATCGAGCAGCCAGACCTGGCTCTTCATCGCGAAGGCGTGGCTGCGCTCCTGCATGATGGAGGAGCCTTCGCCGTAGTCCTCGCCCACGATCAGCATCGCGCCGCCCGTCACCCCGCCCGACGCGAGGTTGGCCAGCGCGTCCGACGCGACGTTGGTCCCCACCGTCGACTTGAAGGTGACCGCACCGCGCAGCGGATAGTGGACCGAGGCCGCGAGGGTGGCCGCCGCCGTCGCCTCCGACGCCGAGCTTTCGAAATGGACGCCGAGGTCCTCGAGGATGTCGTTGGCGTCCGACAGCACGTCCATCAGGTGCGAGATGGGCGCGCCCTGATAGCCGCCGACGTAGGACACGCCCGCCTGAAGCAGGGCCTTGGTGATGGCGAGGATGCCCTCGCCCCGGAACACCTCGCCCTCGCCGAGGTAGAGGGACTGGACCTCTTCCTTGAACGACCGTTCCGCCATGACGCGCTCCCGCAGGGCCGGATCACGGCGTCGCCCGGCAGGGGACGACGCCGCACAGGCGTCATGATGCCCAATTTACATGAAATCTCAATCGTCGCGGTGCGGCCCCGTCGAAGCCGGGACCGCACCCGTGCGTCGTCCGTCACTCCAGCCCTTCGAACAGGGCGGTGGAGAGATAGCGCTCGGCGAAGCTCGGCAGGATGACGACGATCAGCTTGCCCGCGTTCTCCGGCCGCTGGCCGACGCGGATCGCCGCGCGCACCGCCGCCCCGCCGGAGATGCCGAGCGGCAGCCCCTCCACGCGGGCCGCTTCGCGCGCCTGCTCGAACGCCTCGCCGTTGCCGACCTTCACCACCTCGTCGATCAGCGCCTTGTCGAGGATGTCGGGCACGAAGCCCGCACCGATGCCCTGGATCTTGTGCGGGCCGGGGGCGCCGCCGGACAGGACGGGGCTGTCCTCGGGCTCCACCGCCACCGTCCTGAACCCGGGCCTGCGGGCCTTCAGCACCGAGGCGACGCCCGTCAGCGTGCCGCCGGTCCCGACGCCGCTGATCAGGACGTCCACCTTGCCATGGGTGTCGTTCCAGATCTCCTCGGCGGTCGTGTGCCGATGGATCTCCGGGTTCGCGGCGTTCTTGAACTGCTGGAGCATGAAGGCGCCGGGGATGCTGGCGACCAGCTCCTCCGCCTTGGCGATCGCCCCCTTCATGCCCTGGGCGGCGGGGGTCAGCTCGATCTCCGCACCCAGCAGGCGCAGCATCTTGCGCCGCTCGATCGACATGCTCTCGGGCATCGTCAGGATCAGCCGGTAGCCCTTCGCCGCGGCGACGAAGGCGAGCGCGATGCCGGTGTTGCCCGACGTGGGCTCGATCAGCACGGTACCGGGGGCGATCCTGCCCGCCTTTTCGGCCGCGTCGATCATCGCGAAGCCGATGCGGTCCTTCACGCTGGCGAGCGGGTTGAAGAACTCGGCCTTGCCGACGAGGTCGGCGACCACGCCGTGCCTGGCCGCCAGCTTCGACAGGCGGACCAGCGGGGTCGCGCCGATCGTGTCGAGGATGCTGTCGTAGATCCTGCCGCGGAACGCGGGCGCCGCGACTGCTTCGGTCCTGGGAGCCGCCGTCATGTTTCACTCCGTCTCTTTGTTGAACATGCGGTTCAACAGATCATCGGTGAGAATATGGATCCGTTCCCCGGAATCAAATGACGAAATCGATGCGCTCCCCCGCCTCGCTCTCGATGCCGGCCCCGCGGGCGCGGCTGCACAGGTCGTGGAGGGTGATGCGGTCGAGGCGGTCCATCACGTCGTCCTGAAGCTCCGCGAACAGCGGGCGGACGACCTTGTGCCCGAGGATCGAGCCCGCCGGATCGTCGATGACGTCGGGTGCCGTCTCCATCGAGCGGATGACCCGGACGATGTCGCCCAGCGTGATGCGCGCCCGCTCGCGCGCGAGGCGATAGCCGCCGCGCGGCCCGCGCACGCTCTCGAGGATCCCGGACCGGACGAGCTGCTGCATCACGGGTTCGAGATAGCGCTTCGGGATGTCCTGTCGGCGTGTGATCTCCGCGCTCTGCACGGGTTCGCCGGCCGTGTTGTAGGCGATGTCGAGCAGGGCTTCGATCGCGAAGACGAGCTTGCGGGAGGCGCGGAGCATGGAGACCTGTCGT
>JBIJED010000016.1:0-13908 GCA_044343785.1 Azospirillales bacterium
GTCGACCTCGATGCCCATCACGGCGACGGGGTGGAGACCGCGTTCCACGACGATCCGCGCGTCCTCACCGTCTCGGTCCACGAGGACGGGCGCTGGCCGCGCACCGGCACCGTCCAGGACCGGGCCGGCGGTGCGGCGCGAAACCTTCCGGTCCCGCCCGGCTTCAACGACGACGAACTCGCCTACGTCCTCGCCCGCGCGATCGTGCCGCTGGCGCGGGCCTTCGCCCCGCAGGCGGTCGTCGTCCAGTCCGGCTGCGACGCGCTGGCCGACGATCCGATGAGCCGGCTGGATATCTCCAACCGCGCCCATTGGGACGCGGTGACGACCGTCGCCGGCCTCGCCCCGCGCACGCTCGTGCTGGGCGGTGGCGGCTACAATCCCTGGGCGGTCGGGCGCTGCTGGGCGGGGATGTGGGCGCGGCTCAACGGGATCGATCCCGCCGCGACCCGCCCCAACGCCGAGGCCGAGGCGGTGCTGCGCTCGATCGTCTGGCACCACCGGATGGGCCACGCCCCGCCGGAGCACTGGTTCGTCACCTTCGCCGACGCGCCGCGCCCGGGGCCGGTTCGCGACGCGGTGAAGGCCGTGGTGGACGCGGTGACGGCGCCGTGATTGCCTGTCGCCCGTCCCGTCCGTGCCCGGAACGCCCGATGCCGAACACCGCCGTCCCCTCCGTCGCGTCGCGCCGCGGCGTGCTCGCAGCACTGATCGCCGCGACCTTCGTCCTCCCGGCCGCGGCGCAGCAGCCCCCGCAGATGCAGACCTTCCCGACCTCCAGCCTCGTGATCGAGACCCAGGGCGGGCAGCGTCACCCGTTCCGCATCGAACTCGCCCTGACGCCGGCCCAGCAGGCGCAGGGCCTGATGTGGCGGGAGCGGATGGACGACGACGCCGGCATGCTGTTCATCAACCCGGTCGAGCGCATGGCGTCCTTCTGGATGATGAACACGCTGATCCCCCTCGACATGGTGTTCATCGACCGCACGGGGCGCATCGTCCACATCCACGAGAACGCGATCCCCCACGACACGACGCCCATCCCGTCGCGCTTCCCCGTGCTCGGCATCCTCGAGGTGAACGGCGGGCTCACGCGGCGCCTCGGCATCCGCCCGGGGGACCGCGTGGTCCACGACGTCTTCCGCCCGCGGCAGGGGTGAGGCCGTGACCGGGCCGCTGGTCGACGATCGGGCGCTGCTGGAACCGGTGACCCTGCGCATCGCGGGCGACTGCCCCGGCTATGCGTTGAGCCGGGTGCGGGTGCGCGGGCACGTGGTGGCGATCGACGAGCCGCCCGAGCGCGGCGGCACCGACGCGGGGCCGGCCCCGACCGAGACGCTGGTGGCGGCCCTGGTCGGCGTGACGAACGTGATCCTGCGCCGCATCGCCCGGCGCGACGGGATCGCGATCCGCGCGCTGTCGGTGGCGGCGGAGGCGGTGCTGGACCGGCGCGGGGTGTGGCTGGCGCAAGCCGTCGGCAATCCGTGGCGGGAGGTGCGCCTCGTCCTCGCGATCGACACCGACGCGGACGACGCCCGCCTCGCGGCCTGGGCCGACGACCTGATGCGCTTCTCGCCGATCCACACGGTGCTGACGGCCGCCGGGACGCCGGTCGCGATGCGGTGGGAGCGGGCCTGAGCCTCAGCCGAACGCCTGTTTCGTCTTCAGCGCGATCCACTCGCCATAGGTGATCGGCGGATAGCGGGCCGGCCGGTCGGCGCGGAAGGCGGGCAGGCATTCGATCACCGTGTCCGCCCGCGGGTTCAGGAAGAAGGGGATCGACTGGCGCCGGCTTCCCGCGCCGGACGTCGGATTCGCCACCCGGTGCGGGGTGGAGACCCAGGCGTCGTTCGTCCACCGCATCAGCGCATCGCCGATGTTGATCACGAAGGCACCGTGGACCGCGGGCGTGTCGATCCAGTCGCCCGACCGGGTCCGGACCTGGAGGCCGCCGTCCGCCGCCTCGGACCGCAGGATCGTGATGAACCCGTAGTCCGTGTGCGCCCCGGCGCGGAGCTGGCCGGGCAGGGGCGGGGCCGTCTGCGCGGGATAGTCGATCACCCGCACCGCCGAGAGATGGTCGACGAAGGCGGGTTCGAAATGGTCGGGCGGAAGGCCGATCGCCCGGCAGAAGACGGCCCGCATCGTGCGGGCGAGATCGTCCATCGCCGCGTAGTAGGCCGCGAAGGCGTCCCGCAGCGGCGCGAGGTCGGCCGGCCAGTCGTCGCCGTCGAGGAAGGGGCCGAAGTTCAGGCTCTCCTTCACGTCGCCGGGCGTCCTTTCGCCCGTGGTGGCCGCCAGCGCCTCCGCACCCAGCGCCGCGTACATGACGCCGCCCGGCCGCCGCGCGGTCCGGCCGATCGCGCGCTTGGCCTCGGCCGGGCGGTCGAAGAAGGCCCGGGCGCCGTCGTAGAGCGTCCGCGTCGTCGCCTCGGGCACGCCGTGACCCGTCACGACGAAGAACCCGATGTCGCGGCAGGCGTCCGCGACCCTGTCGACCACCGCCGGGCCGTCGGCGGTTCCGGTGCGGAACGGGGTGATGTCGATGACGGGGATCGGTCCTGTCGGGGCCATGTCGCGGATTTCCCTTCGCGTTCTCGTCCAGCGTAGGTTGACAAGATCCTGTATACAAGATGATCGTCTGTGTCGGGCGGATCGAAGGGGGATCGGGTGGTGGGGGCGGGTGTCGTCTGCATCGGCGGGGCCACCATCGACCGCAAGTACCGGGCGGCCGGCCCGGTGCGCCCCGGCACCTCCAATCCCATGACCGGAAGCCGCCGCTTCGGCGGCGTCGCGCGGAACGTGGCCGAGAACCTCGCGCGGCTCGGCACGCGCGTCTCGCTCGTCTCTCGCATCGGGGAGGGGCCCGAGGGCCGGGCGATCCTCGACCATCTCGCGCAGGCCGGGGTGGATGCCGCCCTCGTCGAAGTCGTGCCCGGCGAACGGACGGCGGAGTACGTCGCGGTCCTCGACGGCGCCAGCGACCTCGTCGTCGGCATCGCCGACATGGCGGTCTTCGACGGGTTCGGACCCGACGCGATCCGGCGCGCCAGTGCTGCGATGGACGCCGCCGCCTGGGTCTTCGCCGACTGCAACCTGCCCGCCGCCACGCTCGCGGATCTTCTCGCCCGGCGGCGCCTCGGCGCGTTCCGCCTCGCCGTCGACACGGTCTCGACGCCCAAGGCCGTCCGCCTGCCGCGCGATCTCTCAGGAGTCGACCTGATCGTCCTCAACCGCGACGAGGCGGCGGCGTGGCTCGGCGACGAGGGCGTGAGCCCCGCGGGCGCGGTCGCGGGGCTTCGCGCGGCGGGGGCGGCGGCGGTCGTGCTGACGCAAGGGGCGGCCGGCGTCCTCGTCGGTGCGGCGGACGGCCTCGCGACCGTGTCGGCCGCCGCGGCGGATCCGGTGGACGTGACCGGGGCGGGCGACGCGCTGATCGCGGGCACGATCCACCGGCTGATCGCGGGCGATCCGCTGACGGCCGCGGTGCGTGCGGGCACGGCCCTGGCGGCGCTGACGATCGAGACGGACCACAGCGTCCGTCCCGACCTGTCCGCCGCCCTTCTCGACGACAGGATCCGCCGGTCGACGGACGGCGGCAAAAGGAGGGGATGAGGATGGCGATCGCGATCAGGCCGCTCGGCGAGCACGTCGGCGCGGAGGCGACGGGGGTGGACGTCCGCGCCATCGGCCCAGCGGAGACCGAGCGCCTCCTGGACGCGCTGACGCGCCACGGCGTCCTCGTCCTGCGCGACCAGACGATGACGCCCGGCGACCTCGTCGCCTTCGGACGCCGCTTCGGGCCGGTCGAGTACGGCGTGCGCGAGGACTACCAGCTGCCGGAGAACAAGGACGTCTACGTCATCTCGAACATCGTCGAGAACGGGCGGCCGCTGGGGAACCCGAACGACGGCTTCGCCTGGCACACCGACCTCAGCTTCCTCGAGCACCCGACCGCCTACACCTTCCTCTACGCCATCGAGTGCCCGCCGGAAGGCGCGCAGACCGAGTTCGCCAGCGCCTTCCGCACCTATGAGGCGCTGGACGCGCAGGAACGCGCGCGTCTCGACGCGATGCGGGTGCTGCACAGCTACGACATGCTGCACAAGACGCGGGCGTGGGCCGCCCCCCTCAGCGAGGAGCAGAAGGCGAAGTTCCCCGACGTCGTCCACCCGATGGTCCGCACCCATCCGGTGACGGGGCGCAGGTCGGTCTATCTCGGCCCCAACACCTCGCTGCCGATCGGCATGGGCGAGGCGGAGGGGGCGGCGCTGATCGTCGACCTGATGGACCGCACCACCGACCCCCGCCACGTCCATGCCCACGACTGGCGTCCGGGCGACCTCGTGCTCTGGGACAACCGCGGCATGGTCCACCGCGCGACCGAGTACGACAAGGCGCGGTACCGGCGGCTGATGCACCGGGTCACCGTCAGCGGCGAGCGGCCGTTCTGAGGCGGGCCGTCGCCGCCGGGATCGCCTACGCGGCGATCGCCTTCGCCGCCGGCTTCGTCCTGGGGACGGTCCGGGTCGTCCTCGTCGCGCCCGCCGTCGGGCCGGTCGCGGCGACGCTGGCGGAGACCCCGCTGATGCTCTGGATCTCCTGGGTCGCCTGCGGCCGCATCGTCGCCCGCTTCGCCGTCCCGCCCCCCGTCGGGCCGCGCATCGCCATGGGGGCGACCGCCTTCGTCCTCCTCATGGCGGCGGAGGTCGCGCTGGCAGTCTTCGCGTTCGGGCGAACGCCAGCGTCGGTGGCGGCCGGCCTCGTCGCGCCCGACGGGGCGATCGGCCTCGCCGCGCAGCTGGCCTTCGCCGCCCTTCCGCTGGTCCGCGGGCGATGACGGTCGCGGCGCGCCTCAGGCCGCGTCGCGACCCTGTGCCGCGTGGAACGGCTGCAGCCGGATCGCCGCCGGCTGCGGCTCCGTCGCCGCGGCCGGCACCGGATCGGGCTCGGCCGGGTTGAGGAAGCGGCGGAAGAACCCGCTCGTGCGCCGCGACGCCCCGTGCATCAGCAGATAGAAGGACGGGACGAAGATCAGCGAGAGGAACGTGGAGACCAGAAGGCCGCCGATCACGCCGATCGCCATCGGCGCGCGGAACTCGCCCCCCTCGCCGATGCCGAGCGCGCTCGGCAGCATGCCGGCCGCCATGGCGAGCGTGGTCATGATGATGGGGCGCGCGCGCTTGCGCCCCGCATCGATGATGGCCTCCACCGGGGCGACGCCCGCCCGCTCCTCCTCGACCGCGAAGTCGACGAGCATGATGGCGTTCTTCGTCACGATGCCGATCAGCATCAGGATGCCGATGACGACGGGCATGCTGATCGGGTTGCCCGTGGCCAGCAGCGCCAGGATGACACCGCCGATCGAGAGCGGGAGCGACAGCAGGATCGTGATCGGCTGGAACACGCTGCCGAACAGCAGCACCAGCACGCCCATCACCATCATCAGTCCGGCGCCCATCGCCTGGGCGAAGCCGGCGAAGACCTCGCCCATCACCTCGGCGTCGCCGGTCTCCATCATCCGGACGCCCGCGGGCAGGTTCTGGGCTTCCGGCAGGGCCTTCACCGCTGCCACGGCCTCGCCCAGCGTGATGCCGCCGACGAGGTCGGCGCCCAGCACGACGCGGCGGACCCGGTCGTAGCGTTCGATCGACGACGGCCCCTGGCCGAAGGAGATATCGGCGACCGCCGTCAGCGGGAGCGTCGCCCCGTCGAACCCGGGCACGGTGAGCGCCTCCAGCACGCGCTGGTCGCGCCGTCCGTCCTCCTGCAGCTGGACCCGGATCGGGACCTGACGGTCGCCGAGGTCGAACTTGGCGAGGTTCGTGCCGATGTCGCCGAGGGTGGCGACGCGCGCGGTCTCCGAGATCGTCTCGGTCGGGACGCCGTGGCGCGCCGCCTCCTCGAACTTGGGCGTCACGCGCAGCTCCGGCCGGTCGAGGCCGGCGCTGGGCGCCACGTTGGTGAACCCGTTCAGCCGGCGCATCGCCCCCTCGATCGAGGCGACGACCGTGTCGAGCGCCGCCGGGTCGTCGCCCACGATCGTGATCGCCAGTTCCCGCTCGCTGCGGTCGTTCACGTACCAGGCGCGGATGTCCGGGATCGCCGCCAGCCGGTCGCTGATCTCGATCTGGATGTCCTGCTGCGACCGTTTGCGATCCGCCTTGGGCGTCATCTGCACGATGAGGGCGGCCTTGCGCACCTCGCGGCCCTGGCCGGTCGGCGTGGTCCCGCCCATGACGAAGACCGAGCGGATCTCCGGGATCTCGAGCAGGATCCTCGCCGCCCGGTCGGTCACCGCGCGCGTCCCCTCCAGCGGGGTGCCCGGCGGAAGCTCGATCGACATGATCGCGCGGCCGGAATCCTCGGGCGGGATGAAGCCGGTGGGAAGCAGGGACGTGCTCCACAGCGACACCGCGAAGAGCGCCACGCCGGACATCAGCGTCACGATCGGGCGGCGCACCGTCGCCCGCAGGAAGCGGACGTAGCCGCGCATCACGGCCCCTTCCTTCTCCTGCTTGTCCTTGTGCGGGCGCATCAGATAGGCCGCCATCATGGGCGTTATGAGACGTGCCACGAGCAGCGAGAACAGGACCGCCACCGCCACCGTCAGGCCGAACTGCTTGAAGTACTGACCGGCGATGCCGCCCATGAAGCTGACGGGGGCGAAGACGGCGACGATGGTCAGGGTGATCGCGATGACCGCGAGGCCGATCTCGTCCGCGGCCTCCATCGCCGCGCGGAAGGGCGATTTCCCCATCCGCATGTGGCGGACGATGTTCTCGATCTCCACGATGGCGTCGTCGACGAGGATGCCCGTCACCAGCGTGATGGCGAGCAGGCTGACGAGGTTCAGCGAGAACCCCATCATCGACATCGCCCAGAAGGCCGGGATCGCCGAGAGCGGCATGGCGATCGCGGCGATCAGCGTCGCCCGCCAGTCGCGCAGGAAGATGAACACCACGACGACCGCGAGTGCGGCACCCTCGAGCAGGGTGGTCATCGCCGAGACGTAGTTGCCGTAGATGTAGCGGACCGTGTCGTCGATCATCGCGAAGGTCACGTCGGGCCGCTCGGCCCCCAGCTTCGCCAGCCGTTCCTCGACCACCCGCGCGACGTCGACGTCGCTGGCGCCCTTGGCGCGGAAGATGTTGAAGGAGACGACCTGCCGCTCCCCGTTCACCCGGGCGAAGCTGCGCGGTTCCTCGAAGGCGTCCACCACCTCGCCCAGTTCGCCCAGGCGCACCTCCCGCCCGCCGGACACGACGATGGGCAGCCCGCGCAGCTCGTCCACCGTCCGCGCGCCGGCCAGCGGGCGGATCGTCTGCTCCTGGCCGCCGAACTCGGCCCGGCCGCCCGAGAGGTTGACGTTGGTCGCACGGAGCTGACGGTTCACGTCGGCCGCCGTGATCCCGAGCGACATCAGCCGGTCGGGGTCGAGGCGCACCTGGATCTCGCGCGCGACGCCACCGATGCGGTCGACGCGCCCGACGCCGGCGAGGCCCTGGAGTTCGCGCGTCACCACGTCGTCGACGAACCAGGACAGCTGTTCGAGCGTCAGACCGGGGGCGGACGCCGCATAGGTGCGGATGGCCTGTCCCTCGACGTCGATGCGCTCGATGATCGGCTCGTCGATGGTGCGTGGCAGGTCGGAGCGGATCTTGGCGACCGCGTCCTTCACGTCGTTGACCGCCCGGTCGGTGTCGATGCCGAGGCGGAACTCGATGCTCGTCACGGCCTGACCGTCGGTCAGGGTCGTGCGGATGTGCTTCATGCCCGTGATGTTGGCGACCGCGCCCTCGATCCGCTTGGCGACCTGCGTCTCCAGTTCGGCCGGCGACGCGCCGCGCTGGGTCACGGTCACCGCGACGATGGGCACGTCGATGTTGGGGAACCGGGTGATCGGCATCGACTGGAAGGCGAAGACGCCCAGCAGCATCACGACGACGAAGAAGACGATGGACGGCAGCGGCGTCCGGATCGCCCAGGCGGAGATGTTCATGCGCATCGTCGAAACTCCCTCAACGTGCCGAGGCGGTCGTGGCGACGGGGACCGGCGTCACCCGGTCGCCGTCCCGCACGAAGCTTCCGGCCACCGCCACCACCGTTTCGCCGGGCGTCAGCCCCTCGCGGATCTCGGCGCGCCCGTCGGCCTTGAGCCCGACCGTCACCCGCCGCGTCTCGACGACGCCGTCCTTCACCACCTGGACCGACGCCGTCCCCTGCTCCTGCCCGGACCGGTAAAGGACCGCGGAGAGCGGGATCGTCGGGCCCTCGCGGCGCCCGGTCACCACTGTCGCCCGCGCGAAGGCGCCCACGGGAACGGCGACCCCGGCCTCGACCGACAGCCGCACGCGGCCCTGGCGCGTCGTGCGGCTGACCTCTGGCGAGATCAGCCGGACGCGCGCCGCAAGGTCCGTCGCCGTGCCGGCCGGGCGGACCGTCGCCTCCTGCCCGATGCGCAGGCGGGCCAGCGTCACCTCGGGCACGTCGGCCTCGAGTTCGACCACCCCGTCGCGGGTGATGCGGAAGAGCGGATCGCCCCCCATCGCGGCGAGGGCCCCGACGCGCGCGGTCCGCCGGCTGACGACGCCGGCCGCCGGGGCGCGGATCTCGGTGCGGCGCTGGCGCACCGACAGTTCCCGGCGCTGCGCCTCCGCCAGCACCTTGTCGGCCTCGGCGAGCCGGAGGGCCTGTTCCGCCGACGCCGCCCGGGCCACCGCGATGCGGGCCGACGCCTCGCGCTGTTCCAGAAGCTCGGTCGAGGCGTTGCCCCGGTCCTGCAGCGTCCGGGTGCGGGCGAACGCCGCCTCGGCCTGCGCCCGCGTCGCCTGGGCCTCCGTGATCTGGGTGCGCGACTGCTGGATCGCCGCCGCCGCCCGTTCGATCTGCGCCGCGTTCTGCGCGAGCAGCGCCTCGATCGTGTCGCGCGACAGGCGGGCCAGAACCTGGCCCTCGGCGACGCGGTCGCCCTCCTCGGCGAGGATCTCGACGATCGCGAGGCCGTCGATCTCGGCGGCGACCAGCACCTCGTCCCGGGCGACCAGGGTGCCGGTGACCAGCGCCGTCTCGGTCACCGTCGCCGTCCCGACGGTCGCCACGGTCACCGAAGGCGCCCGGATCGTGGTCGCGGTCGTCTGGCCGGCGGCGGCCCCGGGTGCCAACAGCGGCACCGCCACGGACGCCGCGAGAAGGAGGAGGGCGCCGGTCCCGCGGCGCAAGGGTCGGCTGGCGGTCACGGGGAGGGCTCCTGGGATGCGCCGCTCGGGCGGAGAAACTTGTCGAGAAGCAGGGAGACGGTGGTGTCGATCCGGTCGGGCGTCATGAACGCGGCCATGGAGGCGTGCGCGGTCAGCCCGTCGCACATGGCCATCATGAGACGGACGGCGATGTCCACGTCGAGCGAAGGATCGACGTGGCCGGTCGCCATTCCGCGGCGCAGCGCGCGCGCGATCGCATCGTGCGCCTCGACGACGTTGGTGTCGAAGATGGCGCGGATCTCCGGCTTGCGGATCGCCTCGGCCAGGGTCTCGGCGCACAGCGCCGCCATGATGGGGTCGCCAGTCTCCTGCCCGTAGAAGCGAGCCAGCGCCTTCATGCCGTCGACGGGGTCCTCGTGTTGCTCGAGCAGGGCGAGGGCCTTGTTGTTCCGCTCCCGCTCGATCTCCGCGATGGCGGCGATGATCGCCTCCTTCGAGCGGAAGTAGCGGTAGAGGTTCCCCGCGCTCATGCCCGCCTCGGCGCAGATGTCCTGCATGCTCGCTCCGTGGAATCCCTGGCGGGCGAAGCAGGTCATCGCCGCCTGGACGATGCGCTCCCGCGGGCCACGCGCCGTCGGTGGCGGTACGTCCGCCGGTTCGGGCGGGGGCAGGGCGTCGGTCCGGGTCAAGAGGATGGTCCTGGGTGAATGAACGTTCATTCACTTAGATCTGTGCGATCCGAATGTCAATGCCCGTCCCCGCCGCCGCCCGGTGGCGGCGGGGACGCAAGCTTTCTCGTGCCGTCGGGACGGACGACGGGCATTGTCCGACCAGATGACGACGGGACGGCGTGAAGGACGGGGCGCGAAGGACCGGACGGGCCCGACCCGGCCGGTGATGTCCGTTCCCGGCCCGTTCATCGTGCTTCTGGTCGGTCCCGTGGTCCTTCCCGCGCTGCGGATCGGGCTTCTCTCGTGGCGCGACCGCGAGGCGCGGATCGCCGTGGCGTTGGCCGGTCCTGCGCGGTTGGCGGGCCACCTGGAGCGCGGTCGCCGTCGCGTCGCTGCTGGGCGTGATGGTGCTCGCGGCGATGACGCCGGTGGCGATGCGCCGCAGCCGGGAGGAGGCCTGCGCCCGGGCCGCGTCGACGCGGACGGCGACCGCCCCTGACCGGAGCGACCCGCCTCGGAAGTCGTATCGCAGGCCGGCCGGCAGATCGTGGGTCTCCAGCCCGCTCGGCCGAGGACGGGTGGGGCTTTCCCCTCGGCATGATCCGCGCCATGCTTCCTTCCAGAGGGAAACCGGACGGGGGATCGGTCGTGGACATGCGACGGCTCTGGATCGTGCTCGCGATCGTCGGTCTCGTCGGCGGCGCCGGACGCCCGGCTGCGGCGGAGGAGGTGGACCTCGAGCTGATCCTCGCGGTGGACACCTCGGGCAGCGTCGATCCGGTCGAGGCGCGTCTTCAGCGCGGCGGCTACGTCACCGCCTTCACCGATCGTCGCGTGGTCGACGCGATCATGCGCGGGACCCTCGGCCGGATCGCCGTCATCTACTTCGAGTGGGGCGGACCGTCGCTCCAGCGCATCCTCGTGCCGTGGCGCATCATCGACGGACCGGAGAGCGCGTCCGCCTTCGCGGCGGCGATCGAGGACAACAACTTCATCAGCTGGCGCGGAACCTCGATCTCCGGCGCCATCGACTTCGCCGTCCCGCTGTTCGACGCGAACGCGTTCGAGGGGATGCGGCGGGTCATCGACATCTCCGGCGACGGGGTGAACAACGGCGGTCGCTGGATCCAGGCCGCCCGCGACCAGGCGGTCGCCCAGGGCATCGTGATCAACGGGCTGCCCATCGTGGGCGATGGCCCCGGGCAGGGCGGCGGCGGTGGCGGGGACTTCGACCGCGGGTTCGCCTGGCGCAACAACGTCCCGGACCTCGACCGGTACTACGAGGAGAACGTCATCGGCGGTCCCGGCGCCTTCGTCGTCGTGGCGAAGGATTTCGGCGCCTTCGCCGACGCGGTCGTGGCCAAGCTGATCCGCGAGATCGCGGGCACCGACGGTCCGACGCGCATCCACGCCGGGCGGGACTGAGGGTCGTCCGAGGGGAGGCCGGTCAGGGGCTGCGCGTCCACGTCGGCGCCACGCCGAGCGCGTCGGCCGTCTCCTCCAGCTGGCGCAGCGTGCCCGGGTCGACCGGCAGGGCCGTGGCGCGGTCCCGGCGGGTCGAACGTTCCGGATCGCCCGCCACGAGCACGGGGTCGGCCGCATCGCGCCGCGGGGCGCCCCTGAGATAATCGGAGAGTGCGGCCGTCTCGCCGCCCAGCGCCGCACCGCCCGGCAGCCACGACGGATCGACCAGGACCGCGAACAGGCCGTTGACAACGCCCGGTCCCATCTCCCGCGTCGCCATCGTCCCCTGGCCGGAGAGCGCGCCGGCGAGGAGTTCCGCCGCCACCGCGAGCCCGTAGCCCTTGTGGCCGGCCATGGGGAGGAGGGCGCCGCGCGGGTCGCCGAAGATCGCCTCGGTCCGTGTCGTGTCCCGCCCGTCGGCGTCGATGATCAGACCGGGAGCGACCGCCACCCCCTTGTTGTGCGCCACCCGGATCTTGCCGTAGGCGGCAGCACTGGTCGCCATGTCGAGGAGGAACGGATCGGCGCCGGCGGCGGCGGGCACGCCGACCGACACCGGGTTGGTGCCGAGGCGCGCGTCGCGGCTGCCGTGGGCGGCGACGTGGGCCTGGGTGGAGAGCACGTTGCAGAACTGGACAGAGACGAGGCCGGCGGCGACCGCGACCTCGGAATAGGTGCCGATGCGGCCGATGTGATGGGCGTTCGCGACCGACAGCACGCAGACGCCATGGCGCCGCGCGATCACGACCGCGCGCTCGGTCGCCTTCAGCGCGATCACCTGCCCGTACCCCATCTCCCCGTCGACCGCGAGGATCGGGCCCTCCTCGACGATGGTGCGGCCGGTCCGGTCGGGGACGAGCGCGCCCGCCTTCCAGGAGGCGTGATAGGTCGGGAGCATGCCGACGCCGTGGCTGTCGTGCCCCGAGAGGTTGGCGAGCACCAGGTGGTCGGCGACGATGCGCGCCTCCTCCGGCCCGCTGCCCATGGCCGCGCAGAGCGCCATGGTGAAGCGGTGCAGGTCGTCGGGCGGGACGGGTCGGAGATCGGACGGGACGGCGTCGGGCAAGGCGGGGGCTCCTCCGCGGGGCGGATGGGAAGCTTAGCGGACGCGGTCGTGTCGGCAAGCGCCCCACGTGCGCCGGGCCGCCGGCGTCTCCATATCTGTCGGATGATCCGGGTGACCGACCGCATCGCGATCGATCCGTCGGAGATCGAGGAGAGCTTCGTGCGCGCCTCGGGTCCCGGCGGTCAGAACGTCAACAAGCTCTCCACCGCGGTGCAGCTTCGCTTCGACGTGCGCCGGTCGCCCTCGCTTCCCAACGACGTGGCGATCCGGCTCGAGCGCCTGGGCGGGCGGCGGATGACGCGCGAGGGCGTGCTGGTGATCGTCGCCCAGCGGCACCGGACGCAGGAGGCGAACCGCCGCGACGCGCTCGACCGGCTGATCGAACTGGTCAAGGCGGCCGCGGTCCGCCCCGAGATCCGCCGCCCGACGCGCCCGACCCTCGCCTCCAAGATCCGCCGGGGCGAGGCGAAGGAGCGGCGGGCGGGCGTGAAGCGCATGCGCACGTCTCCGCCCGTCGATTGATTTCCTTCCCACACCGTTCCGCATAGGATGGGTCCACCACCGCAATCGGGTTCCACCATGGCGCGAACACCGGCCGACATCGCCGGATCCCTCTCGGAGAGCGAGGTCGCGGCGCTGAAGGTCCTCGGCCTCAACGTGCGCATGCGCCGTCAGATCTACGAGACGAGCGAACTCGCCCACGCCTGGCGCCGGATGGAGGACGACGGGCTCGTCGCGATCGAGGCGGCCGGGGTCGATCCCGACGGGGGTGTGTGGGTCGAATACGCCGCCCTCGATCTGGCGCAGCCGGTCTACGACCTCGTGGAGAGCCGCGACGCGGCCCGTCACCTGCGCGAACCCACCCCGTGGGGCGGCCATCCGGTTCCGGACCTGGAAACGGCGGCCGTCCTGTTCGTCGCCGCCGCCGCGGCCAACCGCCGGCGCGTCCTGTCGAAATGGCGCGGTGGGCTGCTGTTCTGGCGCGAGCAGTTGACCCAGGCGGTCGCCCGCCATCCCCACGCCGGCCCGATCGCGGTCGCGGAGGTCCGGCTCATCGAAGGGGGGCGGCCGCGGCCCTGGCAGGAGGCCGTCGCCAATCCGACGCTGGAGGCGGCGGCGGCCCTGTTCGTCGGCTGGACGGAGGCGGTCGTTCCGGGCCGGGTGGAGGATCCCATTCCCGGCGAGTCCGGGCGGCGGGCGGCCCTGCTGATCGATGCGGTGAACCGGTTGCCGGACGTGGCGACGGAGATCAGCGCCGCCTGGCGCTTCCTCACCTCGCGCACCGACGGCGGGCAGGACCGCGCGCCGGAGCCCTTGCCCCCCGATCTCCTCACCGACGGCGCGTCGTGAGCGGGGCCGGGCCCCGGCTGGCGCTGGCGGACGATCCGGGACCGGCGGCGCGCGAGGCGATCGCCGGCGGGCTGGCGGCCTTCAACCGGCCGCTCTACGGGTCGGCCGACGCGCTGGCCCTGACCGTCCTGATCGAGGATCCCGCGACGGGCGCCGT
>JBIJED010000360.1:0-4121 GCA_044343785.1 Azospirillales bacterium
TCTGATCCCCCATGGCCTCGCTCGCGGTCACCCGCCTCGTCCTCACCCGCTTCCGCTCCTACGTCGCCGCCCGGATCCTGTGCGATCCGCGGCCGGTGGTGCTCGTGGGGCCGAACGGGGCGGGGAAGACCAACCTGCTGGAGGCGGTCAGCCTGCTCGCCCCCGGCCGCGGGCTCCGCCGGGCCCGGCTGGCGGAGGTGCAGCGCCTGGGCGAGCCCGAGGGCTGGGCCGTGGCCGCGACGGTCGAGACGGCGGCCGGCCCCGTCGACGTCGGCACCGGCCGCGATCCCAACGGGGGCGAGCGGCGCGTGGTGCGCATCGACGGGCAGGCCGCGCGCGGCCAGACCGCGCTGGCGGAGCACGTCGCGATGACGTGGCTCACCCCGCAGATGGACCGCCTGTTCCAGGAGGGGCCGGCGGCGCGGCGCCGCTTCCTCGACCGGCTCGTCTTCGGCTTCGACCCCGCCCACGCCGGACGCCTGACGCGCTACGAACAGGCCCTGCGCGAGCGCGCCCGCCTGCTGCGCGACGGGCCGGCCGACCCGGCGTGGCTGACCGCGCTGGAGGCGGAGATGGCGGGGTCGGGCGTGGCCGTCGCCGCCGCCCGGCGCGACGTGGCCGGGCGGATCGGCCGGGCGGCGGGCGCGGGCACCGGCCCGTTCCCGGCGGCTGCCGTCGCCGTCGTCGGCCCGCTGGAGGATCTGCTGGCCGGCCGCCCTGCGCTCGCGGCGGAGGAGGCGCTGCGGGCGGCGCTGGCGGCCGGGCGCCGGCAGGATGCGGAGACCGGGACCACCGGCACCGGCCCCCACCGCAGCGACCTCGCCGTCCGCCACGTGGCCAAGGACATGCCGGCGGAGCTGTGCTCGACCGGCGAGCAGAAGGCCCTGCTGATCGCGCTGGTGCTGGCGACCGCGCGCGTCATGGCGGCGGAGCGGGGGACGGCGCCGATGCTTCTGCTGGACGAGGTGGCGGCGCACCTCGACGCCGAGCGGCGCGAGGCGCTGTTCGCGGCCCTTCTGGCGCTCGGCGGGCAGGCGTGGATGACGGGCACCGACCGGGCCGTCTTCGACCCGCTGGGGGATCGCGCGCAGGTCTTCGCCGTCACGGACGGAGAGGTGAATCCGGCCCCGCGGATGCCCATCTGAGGGATGTGCCAGACCCCTTTCCGAAGTGCAACGGACCGGCCCCTTCTGTACAATGCGCGCATGACCAACCGGGCCACAGGCATCACGCGGACCCCGCGCGACGAGACGCTGGAGATCCTCCGGCGGATCGAGCCGGCGGTTTCGTCGACACCGGCCGAATGCCCGGCGGTCGGCGCCGACGTCGAAGCTGGCGACAGCGACGTCTCCGCGTTGCGCGCCGAGGTGAACCGTCTCGCCGAGCGTTTGGCGACGACCGAGAGCGAACTCTGGGAGACGAAAGCGCGGATCGCATCGATGCCGACGATCTGGCAGGTGACCGCCGTCTCAACCGGCATCGTTTTCGCGATCCTCGGCAGTGCCGGCGCCCTCGTGACCCTCATCCGGTTCGCCGCCGGCGGCCCGTGACACCTCGCGTCCGCGGCTCCGGCCGCTCCTTCCGATTCCGCTGTCCGAGTTCCTGTTCGACATGACGAGCGCAGCCCCGATCCCCGAGACCCCGCAACCCGCGTCCGCCGAATACGGGGCCGACAGCATCACCGTGCTGCGCGGCCTGGAGGCGGTGCGCAAGCGCCCGGGCATGTACATCGGCGACACCGACGACGGGTCGGGCCTGCACCACATGGTCTACGAGGTGGTGGACAACGCCATCGACGAGGCGCTGGCGGGCCATGCCGACCTCGTCACGGTGACGCTGAACGCCGACGGCTCCGCCACCGTCACCGACAACGGCCGCGGCATCCCGACCGAGATCCACCACGAGGAAGGCGTCTCGGCGGCCCAGGTCGTGATGACCCAGCTGCACGCCGGCGGCAAGTTCAACCAGAACAGCTACAAGGTCTCGGGCGGCCTGCACGGCGTGGGCGTGTCGGTCGTGAACGCCCTGTCGGAGGTGCTGGACCTGCGCATCTGGCGCCACGGGCGCGAATGGGCGATGCGTTTCCGCCACGGCGATCCGGACGCGCCGCTGGCCGACGTCGGCGCCGCCCCGCCGGGGCGCCGGGGCCTGCCGAAGACGGGGACGGAGGTGACCTTCCTCCCCTCCAAGCTGACCTTCACCAAAACTGAATTCGACTTCGCGACGCTGGAGCACCGGCTGCGCGAACTCGCCTTCCTGAACTCGGGCGTGCGTCTCGTGCTGACCGACGCCCGCGGCGTCGAGCCGAAGGTGGCGGAGCTCTTCTACGAGGGCGGGATCGAGGCGTTCGTCAACTGGCTCGACCGGTCGAAGACCGCGCTGATCAAGCCGACGATCGTGGTGCGCGGCGAGCGCGACGCCGAGAACGGCAACACCGTGACGGTCGAGGCGGCGCTCGAGTGGAACGACAGCTATCACGAGACGATGCTGTGTTTCACGAACAACATCCCGCAGAAGGACGGCGGCACGCACCTCGCCGGCTTCCGCGCGGCGCTGACCCGCACGGTCAACAAGTACGCCGAGGAGACCGGGATCGCGAAGAAGGAGAAGATCCAGCTCACCGGCGACGACATGCGCGAGGGGCTCACCTGCGTGCTGTCGGTGAAGGTGCCGGATCCGAAGTTCTCCTCCCAGACCAAGGAGAAGCTCGTCTCCTCCGAGGTGCGGCCGGTGGTGGAGGCGATCGTCGCCGACAAGCTGGCCCAGTGGTTCGAGGAGAACCCGACGGGCGCCAAGGAGATCGTACGCAAGGTGGTGCAGGCCGCGGCCGCGCGCGAGGCCGCGCGCAAGGCGCGCGAGGTGAGCCGCAAGAGCGTGCTGGGCGCCGCGTCGCTGCCGGGCAAGCTGGCCGACTGCCAGGAGCGGGACCCCGCGCTGTCCGAGATCTTCATCGTCGAGGGCGATTCGGCCGGCGGCTCGGCCAAGCAGGGCCGCTCGCGCCAGTACCAGGCGATCCTCCCCTTGCGCGGCAAGATCCTGAACGTGGAGCGCGCGCGCTTCGACAAAATGCTGTCCTCGGCCGAGATCGGCACGCTGATCACGGCGCTCGGCACCGGCATCGGGCGCGACGAGTTCGACGCGGGCAAGGCCCGCTATCACAAGATCATCATCATGACCGACGCGGACGTGGACGGAAGCCACATCCGCACGCTCCTGCTGACGTTCTTCTTCCGCCAGATGCCGGAACTGATCGAGCGCGGCTATCTCTACATCGCCCAGCCGCCGCTCTACCGGGTGAAGCGCGGGAACCAGCGCGAGCAGTACCTGAAGGACGACCGGGCGCTCGACGACTACCTGATCGGCCAGGGCATCGAGGACCTGCGCTTCGAGCCCGCGGTGGCGGGCGACGGCGCCCGGCCGATGCCGATCGCGGGCGAGGCGCTGCGCGCGGCGGCCGAGCAGGCGCGCACGGCCCGGGCGCACATCGAGGCGCTGGCGCGCAAGGTGGGCCTCATGTCGGTGGTGGAGCAGGCGGCGATCGCCGGCCTTCTGTCGCCGGACGTTCTGAAGGACCCCGAGCGCGCCGCACGGGCCGCCACGATCCTTCCCCAGCGGCTGAACCGCCTCGCGTCGGAACTCGGCGTCGAGGCCGGTGCGGGCCTGTGGAGCGGGTCGGTCGAGGTGGACGTGCTCACGCTCGTGCGCACCCGGCGCGGCGTGACCAGCCGCTTCACCATCGATCCCGACACGGTGAGGAGCGTGGAGGCCCGCCGCCTCGACCAGATCGCGGGCGACCTCGCGCGGCTCTACGACCGGTCGGGCCGCCTGATCCAGACCGTGCGGGGCCAGGACAAGGACATCGGGGCGGTGACGGGCCCGGTGTCGCTGCTGGACCAGATCATCGCGATCGGCCGCCAGGGGCTGACGATTCAGCGCTACAAGGGTCTCGGCGAGATGAACCCGGAACAGCTCTGGGAAACCACCCTCGACCCGACCAAGCGCACCCTCCTCCAGGTGAAGGTGGCGCACACGGACGAGGCGGAGGAGATCTTCTCCAAGCTGATGGGCGACGTGGTCGAACCCCGCCGCGACTTCATCGTGGAGAACGCGCTGAAGGTGGC
>JBIJED010000361.1:0-4112 GCA_044343785.1 Azospirillales bacterium
GTCCAGCGCCGTTCGGGCAAGATGACGATTTCGCAGGCGCTGGACGACCAGTCCGAGCGTACACGCAGCCTTGCCGCCTTCCGCCGTGCCCGAGAGCGCGAGCGGCTGCGGTTGATGGGCCGCACGGAGCAGCAGAAGGTCGCCCGCGACGTGATCATCCCCGAGGTCATCACGGTGCAGGAGCTCGCGAACCGCATGGCGGAACGCGGCGCCGACGTGATCAAGTCGCTGATGCGCATGGGGGTGATGGCCACCATCACCCAGGTCATCGACGGCGACACCGCCCAGCTGATCGCCGAGGAGTTCGGCCACCGCGTCCGCCGTGTTTCGGAAGCGGACGTCGAGCTCGGCCTCGTGCGGGCCGAGGAGACGGACGAGGCCAAGGCACCGCGCCCGCCGGTCGTCACCATCATGGGCCACGTCGACCACGGCAAGACGTCGCTGCTCGACGCGCTGCGCCGCACCGACGTCGCGGCCCACGAGGCGGGCGGCATCACCCAGCACATCGGCGCCTATCAGGTGCAGCTGGCGTCCGGCTCGCGCATCACCTTCATCGACACGCCGGGCCACGCGGCCTTCACCGCGATGCGTGCCCGCGGCGCCAACGTGACCGACATCGTCGTGCTGGTCGTGGCGGCGAACGACAGCGTGATGCCGCAGACGGTCGAGGCCATCAAGCACGCGCAGGCGGCCAAGGTCCCGATCATCGTCGCGATCAACAAGTCCGACCTGCCGGACGCGCGCCCGGACAAGGTGCGCCAGGACCTGCTGCAGCACGGCCTCGTCGCCGAGGAAATGGGCGGCGAGATCCTGACGGTCGAGGTCTCGGCCAAGACCAAGGCGGGTCTCGACAAGCTGGAGGAGACGATCCTCCTGCAGGCCGAGCTCCTCGAACTCGCCGCGAACCCGGACCGCGAGGCCCGCGGCACCGTGGTCGAGGCGAAGCTGGAGCGCGGCCGCGGCTCGGTCGCGACGGTTCTGGTGCAGAACGGCACGCTCAAGGTGGGCGACATCTTCGTCGCCGGCAGCGAGTGGGGCCGCGTCCGCGCCCTCGTCAACGACCGCGGCCAGGCCGTGACCGATGCGCCGCCGGCGTCGCCGGTCGAGGTGCTGGGCTGGGACGGCACCCCGATGGCCGGCGACGAGTTCATCGTCGTCGAGACCGAGGCGCGCGCCCGCGACATCACCGAGTTCCGCCAGCGCAAGAAGCGTGAGCAGCAGCTGGCCCAGGCCGGCCGCGGCACGCTCGAGCAGATGTTCAACCGCATCCAGGCCGGCGAGGCCAAGGAGCTGTCGGTCGTCATCAAGGGCGACGTGCAGGGCTCGGTCGAGGCGATCGCCTCGGCGCTCGAGAAGCTGGGCGGCGACCAGTCGGAGGTGAAGGTCCGCGTGCTCCACCAGGCGGTGGGCGCCATCACCGAGAGCGACATCACGCTGGCGAACGCGTCGAAGGCGATGATCATCGGCTTCAACGTCCGCGCCAACCCCATGGCCCGGGACATGTCCCGGCGCGACGGGGTGGAGATCCGCTACTACTCGATCATCTACAACGTGATCGACGACGTGAAGCTGGCCCTCACCGGCCTTCTCGCCCCGACCTTCAAGGAGGTCTTCCTCGGCTACGCCCAGATCCTGCAGGTCTTCGACATCACGAAGGTCGGCAAGGTCGCGGGTTGCCGCGTGACGGAAGGTGTCGTGAAGCGCGGCTCGGGCGTCCGCCTGCTGCGCGACAACGTCGTCATCCACACCGGGACGCTGAAGACGCTGAAGCGCATGAAGGACGAGGTCCGCGAGGTCCGGGAAGGCTACGAGTGCGGCATGGCCTTCGAGAACCACGAGGACATCCGCGAGGGCGACCAGATCGAGTGCTACGAGATGGAGCAGGTGGCCCGGTCGCTCTGAGGGACCGGGACGCCGTCCTCCGGTGAGGGGAGGGGCGGTTGACCGACACGGTGTCGATCGAGGAGGCGCGCTCGACCCTCGCCGATCTCGTCGGACGCGCGGAGCGGGGCGAGGACATCGTGATCTCCCGCCATGGCGCGCCGGTCGCGAAACTCGTCGCCGTCGCTGCGGCGGCGCCGGCGCCCCAGGGGCCGGAACGTCGTAGGCTGGGTTGGGCGCGTCATCTCGTCATCCCCCCGGAACTCCTCGAACCGCTGCCGGAGGACATGGTGGACATGTTCTACGACGGCGGTCCGGACGATCCGCTTAACGGGCCGCCGGACGGTAAGCCCGGATGAGGCTGCTCCTCGACAGCCATGCGTTTCTCTGGTGCATGGCGGATCCCGGGCGGCTTTCCCATCGCGTCTTCGATCTCTTGTCGGATCCGGCGAACGTCGTCCTCACGAGCATCGGCACGATCTGGGAACTGAGCATCAAGAAGCGGCTCGGGCGGCTCGACGAGGATCTCTGGAAAGCGGTCGACGACTCGCCTTTCCCCGTCCTTCCATTGACGACCGCCCATGTCAGGCAGGTGTTCGAACTGCCGTTCGTGCACCGTGACCCGTTCGACCGGATGTTGATCGCGCAGGCCATCGTCGAAGATCTTCGGCTGGTGTCCCGCGACGCGACGGTCGCGAAGTATGGCATCCCCACGATCTGGTGAATGGTCCGACCATGTCCTCCCGCCGCTCACACCCGTCCGACGCCGGCCACGAACGCTCGCAACGGCAGCTCCGCGTGGGCGAGGAGATCCGGCACGCGCTGGCGGAACTCCTGGCCCGTGGCGACTTCCGCGATCCCGAACTCGTCGGGCTGAAGGTCACGGTGACCGAGGTGCGGGTCAGCCCGGACCTGCGCAACGCGACCGCCTTCGTCACCCCGCTGGGCGGCGGCGACGTGGGGGGCGCGGTGACGGCGCTGAAGCGCGCGGCGCCGTTCCTGCGCGGGCAGGTGGCGCATGTGGTGAACCTGAAGTACGCGCCGACGCTGTCGTTCGAGCCCGACACGTCGTTCGACTACGCCGCCCGGATCGACCGGGCGCTGCACGATCCCCGGGTCGCGCGCGACCTCGGCACCGCACGGCCCGACGCGGCCGACGAGGACTGAAGAGCCCCATGTCCCGCCGCAAGAAGGGCCAGCCGCTCAACGGCTGGCTCGTGCTCGACAAGCCCCAGGGCCTGACGTCGACCCAGGCCATGTCGCGTGCCCGCTTCCTCCTCGACGCGCGCAAGGCCGGCCATGCCGGTACGCTGGATCCGCTGGCGACCGGCGTGCTGCCGATCGCGTTCGGCGAGGCGACCAAGACCGTCGACCACGTGATGGGCGGCACGAAGGTCTACGCCTTCACCGTCCGCTGGGGCGAGGCGCGCGACACCGACGACGCCGAGGGCCGAACGACGGCGGCGAGCGACGCGCGGCCGGACGAGGGCGCGATCCTGGCTGCGCTGCCCGCCTTCGTCGGCGAGGTCGTCCAGGTGCCGCCGCGCTTCTCCGCCATCCGCATCGACGGCGACCGCGCCTACGACCTCGCCCGCGAGGGCGTGGAGGTGGAGATGGCGCCGCGGACGGTCTCCATCGCGGCGCTGGACCTGGTCGGCCGGCCGGATGCCGATCACGCCCTGCTGGAGGTGACCTGCGGCAAGGGCACCTACGTCCGCTCGCTGGCGCGCGACCTCGCCCACGCCCTCGGCACGGTGGGCCACGTCTCGGCGCTGCGCCGGCTGCGGGTCGGCCGCTTCACCGCCGACATGGCGATTTCCCTTGACGATCTGGCGGCGGAGGCGCAGACACCCGCCGTCGCGAGACATCTGCTCGGGCTCGAGACCGCGCTGGACGACATCCCGGCCCTGGCCACGACCCCGGCAGAAGCGCAACGCCTTCGGCACGGACAGGCGATCTCCCTCATGCGGCGGCAGGATGCCGACCGTCTCCGGGGGCTCGACGTCGATCCGTCGTCACCGGGGCCGCACCTGCTGGTCACCTGCGAGGGACAGCCGGTCGCCCTGGCCCGGGTCGAAGGGGGCGAGATCCGCCCGGTGCGCGTCCTGAACCTCTAGAGCGGAGATCCCGATGTCGATCACGGCCGAGCGCAAGCAGGCGCTCATCACCGGTTACCGGACGAACGAGACCGACACGGGGTCGCCCGAGGTTCAGGTCGCCATCCTGTCCGA
>JBIJED010000362.1:0-4105 GCA_044343785.1 Azospirillales bacterium
AAGGAGGTCTCAGACCATACCGGCTTTCCCGAGGTGATGGACGGGCGGGTGAAGACGCTGCACCCGCGCATCCACGGCGGACTGCTGGCCCGGCGCGACCTGCACGCCGACGACATGGCGCGGCACGACATCCCGCCGATCGACCTGCTGGTCTCCAACCTCTACCCGTTCGAGGCGACGGTGGCCAAGGGCGGGACGTTCGAGGACTGCGTCGAGAACATCGACATCGGCGGCCCGGCCATGGTCCGCGCGGCGGCCAAGAACCACGACTTCGTGGTCGTCCTGACCGATCCTTCGCGCTACGGCGACCTGCTGGACGAGATGGCGGCCAACGGCGGCGGCACCACGCCCGCCTTCCGCCGGGCCTGCGCACAGGCGGCCTTCGCCCACACCGCGGCCTACGACGCCGCCGTGAGCACGTGGTTCGCCGGTCGGCTCGGCGACGCCTTCCCGCCCGTCCTCGCCTTCGCCGGGCGTCGGCGGGAGGTGCTTCGCTACGGCGAGAACCCGCACCAGCAGGCCGCCTTCTACGCCGGCGGCCCCACGCGCCCCGGGATCGCCACCGCGACCCAGGTGCAGGGCAAGGAGCTGTCCTACAACAACCTCAACGACACCGACGCGGCGTTCGAGCTGGCGGCCGAGTTCGAGCGGCCGGCCGTCGCCATCGTCAAGCACGCGAACCCCTGCGGCGTGGCCGAGGCGACGGACCTGTCGGCGGCCTATGACCTGGCGCTCCGCTGCGATCCGGTCTCGGCCTTCGGCGGCATCATCGCCGTCAACCGCACGCTGGACGCGGCGACCGCGACGAAGATCGCCGCGCTCTTCGCCGAGGTGGTGATCGCGCCCGACGCGGCGCCCGAGGCGAAGGCCGTGCTGGCGGGCAGGAAGAACCTCCGCGTCCTCCTGACGGGCGGCATGCCCGATCCGGCGGCCGCCGGGATGCTGGTCAAGTCGGTGGCGGGCGGCTTCCTCGTCCAGACCCGCGACGCCGGCCGGGTGTCGGCGGCGGACCTGACGGTCGTCACCCGCCGCGCCCCGACCGCCGCGGAGATGGCTGACCTGCTGTTCGCCTTCCGCGTGGGCAAGCACGTCAAGTCGAACGCGATCGTCTATGCCAAGGGCGGCGCCACGGTGGGCATCGGCGCCGGGCAGATGAGCCGGGTCGACAGCGCGCGGATCGCCGCGATCAAGGGGGCGGAGGCGGCGAAGGCCGCGGGTCTCGACGCGCCGCTGACGCGCGGGTCGGTCGTGGCGTCGGACGCCTTCTTCCCCTTCGCCGACGGGCTGATCGCGGCGGCGGAGGCCGGGGTGACGGCGGTGATCCAGCCGGGCGGCTCGATCCGCGACGCCGAGGTGATCGCCGCCGCCGACGAGCGGGGCCTCGCGATGGTCGTCACGGGGATGCGGCACTTCCGCCACTGAGGGGGGGGCGGACGGACCCTCACCCTTATCCCAGCACCTTCGTCTGCAGCGCCGTCAGCTCCCCGATTCCCTTCCGCGCGAGCGCCATCAGCGCGTCGAGTTCGGCCTGGGTGAAGGGTTCCTTCTCCGCCGTCGCCTGCACCTCGACGATGCCGCCGCGGCCGGTCATCACGAAGTTCGCGTCCGTGTGGGCCGCGCTGTCCTCGGCGTAGTCGAGGTCGAGCACCGGCACGCCCTGGTGGATCCCGCAGGAAATCGCGGCGACGCTGTCGGTCACCGGGATCGTCTTCACCGCCCCGATCCGCTTCAGGTGCCGGAACGCCTCGATCAGGGCCACGTGGCTGCCGGTGATGGACGCGGTGCGGGTGCCGCCGTCTGCCTGGAGGACGTCGCAGTCGATCTTGATCAGGATCTCGCCCATCGCCTTGCGGTCGACGACGGCGCGCAGCGCGCGGCCGACGAGGCGCTGGATCTCCTGCGTCCGCCCGCTCTGCTTGCCCTTGGCCGCCTCGCGGTCGGTGCGGGTATGGGTGGAGCGGGGCAGCATCCCGTATTCGGCCGTCACCCAGCCGAGACCCGTGTTGCGCAGCCAGGGCGGGACGCGGTCCTCGACGCTGGCGGTGCAGAGGACGACGGTGTCGCCGAACCGCACGAGGCACGAGCCCTCCGCGTGCCTGGCGTAGCCCGGTTCGAGCGAGACCGCGCGGAGCTGGTCCGGGGCACGGCCCGAGGGGCGGGCGGCGGCGGGGGTGGTCATGGGGGCTCCTCGGGTCGGACGGAAGGGCCGGCACCCTAGCCACGTCCGCCGGTTCCGTCCAGCCGCGGGGCCGGTCCGTTGATTCGCCGTCGTGCGAGCCTTAAATTCTGGGTGGCGGCGCCCGGACCGGGCGCTGCGACCCATCAACGCCCCGCCCGAGGAATGATCGTCGAGCTCAACCGCCGGTCCCGCGAGATCCTGCGCCACATCGTGGACGCTTACGTCGAGACGGGCGAGCCGGTCGGATCGCGGACGGTGTCGCGGCGTCTCGGCATGTCGCTCTCGCCGGCGACCATCCGCAACGTGATGTCGGACCTGGAGGAGCTCGGCCTCCTCGTGGCGCCCCACACCTCGGCCGGGCGCCTGCCGACCGAGGCGGGGCTGCGCCTGTTCGTCCATGGGCTGCTGGAGGTGGGCGGCGTCGCCGAGGACGAGCGCGACGCGATCGACGCGCGCTGTGCGGCGCGCGGGCTGACCATGCAGGAGGTGCTGGAGCAGGCGTCGAGCCTCCTCGCCGGCCTGTCGTCCTGCGCCGGCCTCGTCGTTGCGCCCAAGCTCGACCGGCCGATGCGGCACATCGAGTTCGTGCACCTCGGGACCGGCCGCGCGCTCGTGGTGCTGGTGACCGAGGACGGGCTGGTGGAGAACCGGGTGGCGGAGGTGCCGGCGGGCATCCTGCCGGCGCACCTGACCGCCGCGTCCAACTATCTCAACGCCCGCCTCTCCGGCCGCACGCTCGACGAGGCGCGGGCCGACGTGCTGCGCGAGATCGAGGAGCAGCGCACCGCGCTGGACGCCCTTTCGACGCGGGTGGTGGAGGCGGGCCTCGCGGTGCCGGCCATGGGCGAGGGGGCGTCGGGCCTCCTCATCGTCCGCGGCCAGCGCAACCTGCTGGAGGACGTCACCGCCATCTCCGACCTCGAGCGCATCCGGGGCCTGTTCGAGGCGCTGGAGGCGAAGGACGCGATGCTGCGCCTGCTGGAGGCCACGAAGAAGGCGGACGGGGTGCAGATCTACATCGGCGCCGAGAACACCCTCTTCCGCCACGCCGGCTGCTCGATGATCGTGGCGCCCTATCAGAACGCCAAGGAGCAGATCGTGGGGGCGATCGGCGTGATCGGACCCACCCGCATGAACTACGCCCGCATCATCCCCATGGTCGACTACACGGCCAAGGTCGTCGGCCGGCTCCTCGGCTGAACCGCGGACCGGCGACCCATCGACTGGACAGAGCGAGAGACATGACCGACAGCGATCGCACGACCCCCGCCGACGCCGGCGCGCCCGCCACCGGCGCCCACGTGTCCGCCGCCACGGACGAGGGCGCCGCCGTCGAGCGGACGGCGGACCTCGAGGCCGAGGTGGCCGCCCTCAAGGATCACCTGCTGCGCGCCGTGGCCGAGCAGGACAACATCCGCAAGCGCGGGCAGCGCGAGATCGACGACACGCGCAAGTACGCCGTCTCGGGCTTCGCGCGCGAACTCCTCGTCGTCGCCGACAACCTGCGCCGCGCGCTGGAGGCGGCGCCGAAGGACCCCGACCCGGCGATGAAGAACTTCCTGATCGGGATCGAGGCGACCGAGCGGGGGCTGTTGAGCGCGTTCGAGAAGGCCGGCATCCGCAAGCTGGAGCCCGTGGGCCAGCCCGCCGACCCGAACTTCCACCAGATCATGATGGAGGTCGACGGCGGCGACGCGGCCCCCCTCACGGTCATGCAGGTGTTGCAGGACGGCTACGTCATCCAGGACCGGCTGCTGCGCGCGGCGCTCGTCGCCGTCGCCCGCCGCCCGGTCGGCGCCGCGGCGCCGCCGCCCGGCCCGCAGGTGTGACCGCCCCCGCCCCCGCCCCCGCCCCCGCCCCCCCCGCCCCCGCCGTCGCCCGCCCCGGCGGGGCCGGCGCCGGCGACTGGGCCGTGGTACGCGCGCT
>JBIJED010000365.1:0-4095 GCA_044343785.1 Azospirillales bacterium
GAAGCCCTGGTACTTTTGCGGATCGATCCCGCACGCCGACAGCACGTTGGGATGCACCATCCCGCAGCCCAGGATCTCCAGCCAGTCGCCGTAGTTGCCGAGCTTCAGCTCGCCCCCCTTGCGCGAACAGCCGATGTCGACCTCCGCCGAGGGCTCGGTGAAGGGGAAGAAGCTCGGCCGGAAGCGCAGCGGAAGGTCGTCCACGTCGAAGAAGGTGCGGCAGAACTCCATGAGACAGCCCTTGAGATGGGCCATCGTCGTGGTCTCGTCGATCACCAGCCCCTCGACCTGGTGGAACATGGGCGTGTGCGTCATGTCGTAGTCGGACCGGAAGGTCCGGCCGGGGCAGATGACGCGGATCGGCGGCTTCAGCGACAGCATGGAGCGCACCTGCACCGGGCTCGTGTGCGTGCGCAACAGCATGCGCGAGCCGTCCGCCCGGTCCGGCAGGTAGAAGGTGTCGTGCATGTCGCGCGCCGGGTGGCCCGGCGGGAAGTTGAGGGCGGTGAAGTTGTGGAAGTCGTCCTCGACGTCCGGCCCCTCGGCCAGCGCGAAGCCCATGTCGGCGAAGATCGCGACGATCTCGTCCACGGTCTGGCTGATCGGGTGCAGGTGGCCCGCGCGCTCGGCCCGGGCGGGAAGCGTCACGTCCACACGCTCGGCCTCCAGCCTCGCCGCGAGTGCGGCCCGCGCCAGCGTCGCCCGGCGCGCCTCGACCGCGGCGACGACGGCGTCCTTGACCTCGTTGAGCGCCTGCCCGCGGGCACGGCGCTCGTCGGGCGCCAGCGCCCCCAGCGCCTTCATCGCGTCGGTCAGCCGGCCCTTCTTGCCGAGTGCGGCGACCCGCGCCTCGTCCAGCGCCGCGAGATCGGATGCGGCCGCGACCGCCGCCAGGAGTTCCGCCTTCAGATCGTCCATGACGCCACCTGTGGTGAAAAACGAAAAAGGGGGCTCGACCCCGCCCGGGGCCGGCCCCCTGTCCGTCGTCGACCGGACGCGCCCGTGGCGCGTCAGGCCGCCTTGGCGAGCGCCGCCTGGGCCTGCTCGACCAGCGCCTTGAAGGCGTCGGGCTCGCGGGCGGCGATGTCGGCCAGGACCTTGCGGTCGATGTCGATGCCGGCCTTCTTCATGCCGTTCATGAACTTCGAGTAGGTCAGGCCGTGCTGGCGCACGCCGGCGTTGATGCGCTGGATCCACAGGCCGCGGAACTCGCGCTTCCGGTTGCGGCGGTCGCGATAGGCGTAGCGGAGCGCCTTCTCGACCTTCTCGATCGCGATCCGGTAGGCGAGCTTGTTGCGGCCGCGGTAACCCTTGGCGAGTTTCAGCAGCTTCTTGTGACGGGCGTGGGTCGTGACGCCCCGCTTGACACGGGCCATGGTTCGTCCCCCCTCGTCAGACGCGCAGGAAATTCTTGATGATGATCCGCGCGTCCATGGCCGTGAGCACCATGGTCCCGCGGGCGTTCCGCTTCATCTTCTGCGGACGCTTGCGCATGTTGTGGCGCTTGCCGCGCGCCTGCGCCTTGACGTTCCCGTTGGCGGTGATCTTGAACCGCTTCTTGGAACCGGAATGGTTCTTCAGCTTGGGCATTTTCCGTCCTTGCTCGGGTTGGTCTCCGGCGGTTGGGCATGCCCAGAGGGTCGGAACCCCCCGCCTCGCCGCCCGGGAGCCGCGGTATATACCGACCGGCCGGGCCCGGCGCAAGCCACAAGGGTAAGGGCGCCGCCCTTGCCCGCCGGGCCGGGCCGTGCGATGGTGATGTTCATGTTTCGTTCGTCACGAAACCGCAACGCCAGGAAGGCTCCCATGGACGCGGCGACGCTCGCGAAGGATTTCACCGACCTGCTGAAGGCAGGCGACTTCCACACGCCCGGAGAACGCTACTGGAGCGAGGACGTGGTCAGCATCGAACCGATGGCGGAGGTGCCGCCCGCGCGCGGCCGTGCCGCCGTCGTCGCGAAGGGGGAATGGTGGGAGCGGACGCACGAGGTCCATGGCGCGAAGGTCGAGGGGCCGTGGGTCCACGGCGACCGGTTCGCCGTCCGCTTCACCATCGACGTGACGAACCGGGAGACCGGCCAGCGGATGTCGATGGACGAGATCGGCGTCTATACCGTCGCCGACGGCAAGGTGGTGGAGGAGCGCTTCTTCTACGGGCGCTGACCCCGAGGACGACGGCGGGCCGGGCGCCCGAGGCAGCGGACGGCGATGGGCGGACGGCGCCCGTCGCCGGGACCGGTCCTCAGCTGTGGGCGACCGCCTCGCGCAGCTGACGCGTCGTCTTCTCCAGCCGCTGGGCCAGGACGCGCATGATCTCGACCGCCATCTGCGGAAACTCCGTCACGAGACGGAAGAACAGTTCCTTGGAGATGCAGAGCGTGACCATCTCGCTCGCCGCCTGGACGGTCGCGGTGCGGGGCACGTCGCAGAGGATCGCGATCTCGCCGACGAAATCGTTCTTGCCCACCTGCGCCACCGTGAGGGGGCCGTTCGGCGTGTTCACGATGACGTCCGCCCGCCCCTCCATGATGATGTAGGCGGCGTCGCCCATCTGATCCTGGCGGAAAAGGACGTCGCCGGAATTGAAGACCATCCGCTCGCTGGTGAACGCCAGCAGCTTGAGTTTCGATTCCTCGACGTTCGAGAACAGGGGAATCTTTCGGAGCAGCGCGACTTCTTCCGCGAGACTCAAGGCCGACCTCCCTCACACACGGGCCGATGGGGCTGAACGATCACTCGATATCCAGGACTTCCGCGAAGACGGACCCCGGACGGCTCAATTCCTCGAACGTTCCTTGTTCGACAAGATGCCCGCCCTGCAGGACGAGGATCCGGTCGAACTGCCGGGCCAGGTCGGGCCGATGGACGACCCAGACGAGACCGCGCCCACGACGGGCTTCCAGCACCATCGTGTGTACCACCGCTTGGCTCGCGCCGTCGAGGGCCGCCGTCGCCTCGTTGATGATCAGGAGGTCGGCGTTCTTCAGCAGTGCGCGGGCGATCACGACCTTCTGTCGTTGGGCGAGGGAAAGGCGCGAGCCGCCGACGCCGACGGGCATGTCGAGACCGACGCCCACGATGACGTCCCGCAGGTTCGTACGCTCGACCACGGCGGCCAGCATGCCGTGGATGCGGGCGCCGACTTGCGGAAGGCCCTGCGCGACCTTGCCGAAGAGGATGTTGTCCTGGATCGACGCGGCGGAGTTGTAGCGGGCCACGTCGAAGAACTCGATCGTCCCCCTCAGTTCCGCCGGAAAGGCGCCCGAAAACAGATGCCGCGCCTCGAGGATCCGGCGCTTCATCGGCTCGTCGATCAGCCCGAGGCGGTGCCGTGCGGCGACGAGGCGGAAGGGGAGCTGGAGCAGCCGGGCCCGGTCGTCACCCTTCAGCGCCGCGACTCCGTCGCGTCCGACCATCTGCACCACGGCCTGAACCGCGGGCAGGTCCTCGGCGTTGATGAAGCTGAACTGTTCGACCAGGTCCGGGCTGGCCGACAGGTCCTTGAACAGATCCACCATCGTCTGGCCGAGCTTCAGCCCGATGCGCAGAAAGTCCCCGGTCAGGCCGGTACGGTCGAGGACCTCCCGGACATAAGGGTGCGTCGCGGCGCGGTCGGCCCCGAACTCGCCGCCGACCGGCGTGCCGAACATCAGATTCTCGGCGACGGTCGCGCTGTTGTTGTAGCGGTCGGGGTCGAACCGCTCGACCAGCGGCCCGAGGAGGGGATCGGACAGTTCGGCCTGGATGGCGGCGCGCGCGGCCAGCACCTTCTCCGCCGCCGCCGGGTCGCGCGTCTGGTCGAGGGTGCCGAGAAGGCCGAGGGTGTGGACGTCGGCCGTCAGATCGACCATCCGCAGCGTCTCGTGAAGGCGCGCGTCGAGGGCCTCGGGGCCGTCGACGCCGGCCGCCGCGTAGTCGGTCCAGTCGGCATCGGTGTCGAAGTCGACGTTCCCGGCGCGGCGCGACTCCGCCGCCCGTTCGTCCAGGAGCGCCCGTCGGGCGACGTCCACCACGGGGGGGCGAAGCGGCCGGTGGCGCAGGCCGTAGAGAAGGTTCTCCCGCAAGGTGGCGTTCATCAGATAGGCGTTCGCGCCG
>JBIJED010000364.1:0-4095 GCA_044343785.1 Azospirillales bacterium
GGCCACCGCGCGCTGCGCCCGCGCGCCGACGGGCGCAAAGAGGCCGACCCGGGATCGTGCCCGGCCTGCAACCCGTGAGGGGCCGCCCGGGCGGCGACGCGACGCTCAGAAGTCCGAGCAGCGCCCATTCGTCTCCCAGTCGCCGAAACGCGTGGGCTCCGGACCCTTCGGTCCGCCGATCTCGCCGGGCGGCTGGGCCTCCGGTCGCGGGGGGGCCGGCGCAGCGGACGGCCGTGGGGCGGCGGAGGGCGGGACCGAAGGTGTCGTCTGCGCGTTGCTCATGGCTGGGATATGGCACCCCGCGCCCGGCCCGCCAAGGCTTTCGGGGGGCGGGGCGCGGGGCCATATCCCGTGACGACCCTGACGGGGCGAGGACGACGCGGACCATGACCAGCACGCTCAAGACCACGATCCTCATGGCCGGGCTGACGGCGCTGTTCGTCGGTCTCGGATTCCTGATCGGCGGCCAGGGCGGCATGATCGTCGCCTTCCTCGTGGCCGCCGGCATGAACCTTTTCGCCTACTGGAACGCGGACAAGATGGTCCTGCGCATGCACGGCGCGCGCGAGGTCGGCCCCAACGAGGCGCCGCAGCTGTTCGCCATGGTGCGGGAGATGACGCAGCGGGCGGGAATGCCGATGCCGCGCGTCTACGTCATCGACACCGACCAGCCCAACGCCTTCGCCACCGGCCGCGACCCGGAGAACGCGGCCGTGGCGGCGACGACCGGCCTGCTCCAGCGGCTGTCGTACGAGGAGGTGGCGGGCGTGATGGCGCACGAGCTGGCGCACATCCGCAACCGCGACACCCTCGTCATGACGGTGACGGCGACGCTGGCCGGCGCCATCTCGATGCTGGCGAACTTCGCCTTCTTCTTCGGCGGGAGCCAGAACAGCCGCAACAACCCGCTCGGCGTCGTCGGCGTGATCTTGATGGCGATCGTCGCGCCGTTCGCCGCCATGCTGGTGCAGATGGCGATCAGCCGCACCCGCGAGTACGAGGCCGACCGTATCGGCGCGATGATCTGCGGCCGGCCGGGCTGGCTCGCCGACGCGCTGGTGAACATCCAGGACGCGGCCCGGCGGATCGACTATCACGGGGCGGAGAACAATCCGGCGACCGCCCACATGTTCATCATCAACCCGCTGCACGCGCGCGCGATCGACGGCCTCTTCTCCACCCACCCCGCCACCGAGGAGCGGGTGCGGCGGCTGCGGCTGATGGAGATGCAGGGCGGGATCGGCGACGGCCCGACCGCACCGCGCCGGGCGCAACCGGCGGGCGGTCCGGGCGGTGCCTCCGCAGGCGGTCCGTGGGGCGGCCGGCGCCGCGGCCCCTGGGGCTGAGGGTCAGGCGGTCCGCACGGGCGGAGGGACAGGCTCGGTCACGCCGACGCGGGTGGCCGTGGCGTCGATGGTGGCGGGTGCGGGTGCGGTCGCCGTCATCGGGGCCGGGGGGACGGCCGGTTCCGCCGGCGGCGGGGCCTCCGCCTTGTCGGCCGACAGTTCCGACTTGAACGTCTTGATGCCCTTCGCGAGGTCGCCCATCACGCTGGGAAGCTTGCCCGCGCCGAAGAGGACCGCGACGATCACCAGCAGGATCGCGATTTCCCAGAACCCGAGACCCATGACCATGTCCTCCCGCCCCAACGCATCGTTTCCCGATATGGGGCCGCGACCGCCCCGCGACAGGGGGGCGGCGTGAACGACCCGCTCGCGCCGGCCCCCCGGGCCGCCGTCCTCGACGCGCTCGCCGCCGTGCTGCGTCGGCGGGTCCCCATGGACGAGGCGCTGGAGCGCGCGATCACGGCGGCCGGCGGGATCGAACAGCGCGACCGCGCCTTCGCGCGCCTCCTCCTCGCCACGACGCTGCGCCGCCTCGGCCAGACCGACGACCTCCTGGCCCGCATGCTCGACCGGCCGGAGCCCCCGCGCGCGGACGTGACGGACCTCCTGCGCATCGGGGCGGTCCAGATCCTCTTCCTCGGCACGCCCGCCCATGCCGCGGTGGACACGACGGTGGAACTCGCGACGCTCCGTCGCCAGGCCCACGCCAAGGGCCTCGTCAACGCCGTCCTTCGCCGGGTGGCGCGGGAGGGGGCGGCGATCGTGGCGGACCAGGACGCCGCCCGTCTGAACACGCCCGGCTGGCTCTGGCTCTCCTGGCGGCAGGCCCACGGCACGCCCACGGCGCGTGCCATCGCGACCGCGCACATGGAGGAGCCGCCGCTCGACCTCACCGTCCGCGGCGACGCGGCGGAATGGGCGGCGCGGCTGGGGGCGACGGTGCTGCCGACCGGAAGCCTGCGCCTGTCGGCGGCCGGCCCGGTGACGGACCTGCCCGGCTTCGCCGAAGGCGCGTGGTGGGTGCAGGACGCCGCCGCGGCCATCCCGGCACGCCTCCTGGGCGACGTCGCGGGGCGCCGGGTGTTCGACCTCTGTGCCGCCCCCGGCGGCAAGACGGCGCAGCTCGCCGCCGCCGGCGCCCATGTGACCGCGGTCGACCGGTCCGAGAAGCGGCTGCGGCGGGTGACCGAGACCCTCGCCCGCCTCGGGCTGGAGGCGCAGACGGTCGCGGCCGACGTCACCGACTGGACGCCCCCCGACGGGCCGGCGGACGCGGTGCTGCTCGACGCGCCGTGCAGCGCCACGGGCACCATCCGCCGCCATCCGGACATCCCCCACGTCAAGACCGCCGGCGACGTCGAGGACCTCGCGGAGGTACAGGCGTGGATGCTGGCCGGCGTGGCACGGCTGGTGCGGCCGGGCGGGCTTCTCGTCTATTGCACCTGCTCGCTGGAGGCGCGGGAAGGCGAGCGGCAGGTGGACGCGCTGCTCGCCGGCGGGGCGCCGTTCGAACGGGTGCCGGTGCGGGCGGAGGAGGTGGGCGGCGAGGCGGCGTTCGTCACGGCGGCCGGCGACCTGCGCACCCATCCGGGCCTGTGGCCCGGGCGCGGCGGCCTCGACGGCTTCCATGCGGCGCGGCTCCGCCGGACGGGGTGAGGGACGCCCCCCTCACGCCATGCCCGGACGTCACTCGCTCTTGACCGAGACACCGATGCCGAAGAACTCGACGGCCCGGTCGTAGAACTGGCCGTTGGGGTTCCGGCCCCGGTACCATTGGGCGAGGAGCTGCACGCGCCGGCCGAGGAGCGCCACGCCCTCGAGCTGGACGCCCGCCTGCAGCGAGACGTCGGGGTCCCAGTCGTCCTGCGCCCGGGCCTGGAGGTCCAGTGCGGCGACCGGGCGGAGCCGTCCGCCGAGGACGGCGACCGGGGAGAGGGCCTCGACCCCCGCCTGGACCGAGGGCCGCTCCAGCGTGTCCGGCTCCTTGCGGAGGATGAGCCCGCCGCCGCCGTAGAGGCGCCAGCTCCGTCCGAGGTCCCAGGACAGGAGGGCGTCGACCGCCTCGTAGGAGACGTTGACCCGCTCCGTCGCCGAGCGGATCCGGCGCAGCAGGTACTCGTCGCCGAGGTGGGAGCTCTGGTGGTAGAGGCGCGCCGTCGCGGACCAGTCGCCCCAGCGCCAGGCGACCGGGATGCCCACGCGGAAGTCGGAGTTGATGAGGTCGAAGCTGTCGGACGCGAGATCGAAGGTGGAGAAGACGCCCGCCGTGAACTGGACCTCAAACGCGCCGATCCCGGTCTGGCGGCGATAGAGCGAGAAGGTCTCGCCGAAGCTCACCGCCGCGGCGTGCTCGACGTCGGGATCGTCACGGTAGGCCTGGTAGACGGCGGAGAAGCGCGGCCAGCGCGGGTCGGCCGTCAGCGGCTCGAACAGAAGGCCGGGCGGCAGGACCGCGGACGGCGGCGGCTCGACGCGGGCGACGGCGGCGGGAGGTGCCACGGCGGGCGCGGCCAGGGTCGGGGGCGCATCGCCCACCCTGACGCCGCGCACACCGGGGATGCCTTCGAGCGCGAGGCGGACGCGGTCGCCCTGGGCACCCGCCAGGGTCGGGCCGCGCACGAGAACGACGCCGTCGCGCACGGCGACCTGCGCGTCGGCGACACCGAACTCCCGCGCCAGCACCGCCGTCGCATAGCCCGCGAGGAAGCGGTCGTCCGCCGCCGCGGGCTGCGCGAGGGCGGATCCCGAA
>JBIJED010000017.1:0-13811 GCA_044343785.1 Azospirillales bacterium
CGGTGCGGCACATCCACGCCTCGATCTCCGCGTCCGTCCGCACGTCGGGGCCGGGGGACAGTTCGGGGCCGCGGAAGCGGTCGAAGGGCGCCTGGGCGAACACCCGGCGCAGGATCTTCACCCCCTCGCGAAGCACCTGCCGGTCGCGCGGGCTGGAGAGGTAGTTGGGGCGGATGACGGGCGCGTCGCGGTGGTCGGCGCTGCGCAGCGTGATCCGCCCCGTGCTCTCGGGCCGGAGCTGGTAGATGTTGGCGAAGAAGCCGTGGCCGTCGTGCTTGACCGGCGGGCGCTTCACGAAGGGCAGCCGCAGCGCTGCGGTCGAGAGGCCGGGCAGGAAGTGCGACTGGAGGTCCGGCGTGTCGAGCGCGGGATCGGAGCGCACGAAGGCCCCCACCTCCAGCGGGAAGGACGCCGCCGGGCCGGACTTCGTCGCCATCGCCCGGACGAGGGCCGCCGCCGCCCGGTCGCCGCGCAGGGTGGAATGCAGGGTCACGGGCTCGGTGCAGACGTGCTCCACCCGGACCAGCAGGTGGTCCTGCAGGTTCCGCCCCACGCCCTTGACGTCGGCCACGACCGGGATGCCGTGGCGGGCGAGTTCGTCCGCGTCGCCGACGCCGGACAGCATCAGCACCTGGGGCGAGTTCACCGCCCCGCAGGCGAGGATCGCCTCGCGCCCGACCGCGATCCGGGTCGGCCGGCCGGCGACCGAGACGTCGAGCGCCACCACCCGCCGCCCCTCGAGCACGATGCGCACGAGGTGCGCCTTCGTGACGATCGTGAGGTTCGGGCGGTGGCGGACGGGGTCGAGGAAGGCGCGGGCCGTCGACCAGCGCTCGCCACCCGACGTGGTGAAGTCGTAGCGGCCGAAGCCTTCCTGTCGCGGGCCGTTGAAGTCGTCGGTGACGGGGAACCCCGCCATCCGTCCGGCCTCGACGAAGGCGTCGAACAGCGGGTTGGGCGTGTTCGGGCGGGAGACCGGCTGCGGCCCGTCGCCCCCGTGGAGGTCGTCGCCCCCGCGATGGTGGCGCTCGGACCGGCGGAAGGCGGGCAGCACCTTTTCGAACGACCAGTCGGGCAGGCCCATCTGCGCCCAGCCGTCGTAGTCCGACGGCAGGCCGCGGGTCCAGACCATGCCGTTGATGGCCGACGAGCCGCCCAGCACCTTGCCCCGGGGCCAGAACAGGCGCCGGCCGTCGAGGTTCGGCTCGGGCTCGGTGTGGTAGAACCAGTTGGCGTGGCGGTTGCGCAGCAGGACGCCCGTCATCAGCGGCACGCGCAGCAAGGGGTTCCAGTCCCGGCCCCCCGCCTCCAGCAGGATCACGCGCACCTGCGGATCCGCCGAAAGCCTGTTGGCCAGGACGCAGCCCGCCGACCCCGCACCGACGACGACGTAGTCGCCCCTCATCGCCCCGTCCCGTCCACCGCGACCGAAGGATATTGCCATCATGTTCTAACAAAGATACAACTTTTTTCGACCCCTCTCCGGACTGCGGAAGGTCGAACCCATGGGGCCAAACGGGCCGGCCCGCGCCGCCAGTCGGACGCTCGTCGACGCGGCGTTGCGCACGCCGCTCTACCATCAGGTCTACGTGGTGCTGCGCAGCGGCATCCTCGAAGGCACCTACGCGGACGGCAGCCGCCTGCCGGCCGAGCACGACCTCTGCGTCCTGTTCGAGGTGTCCCGCATCACGATCCGCCGCGCGCTCGCCGAACTCCAGGCGGAGGGGCTGCTCCGCCGGACGCGCGGCAGCGGCACCGTCGTCACCAACCGGCGCAAGGCGAGCGCGCAGCGGGTTCCGCTGGAAGGGATGCTGGAGAACCTTCTCGCCATGGGGCTGAAGACCCAGGCGCGCGTGCTGGAATTCGGCTGGGTGGTGCCGTCGGCCGACGTCGCGGCCGCGATGGGCGTGCCGGCCGGCGCGCAGGTGCAGCGCGCCGTCCGCGTCCGCTCGACGGACGAGGGCCCGTTCTCGCATCTGACGACCTACGTGCCGGAACGGGTCGGCCGCTCGATCGCGGCGGAGGACCTCGGGGCCCATCCGCTGCTGACGCTTCTCGAGCGGTCGGGCGTGCGCGTGGCGAGCGCCGACCAGACGATCGGGGCGACGCTGGCCGACGCGCAGACGGCCATGCGCCTCGGCGTCGACGTGGGTTCGGCGTTGCTGACGCTGGCGCGGACCGTTCGGGACGAGGCCGGGGGCGTCGTGGAGTACCTGCAGGCGCTCTACCGGCCCGACCGCTATCAGTACCAGATGTCGCTGGCCCGGGTGGACGCGGCGGAGGGCGGGCGTGTCTGGACGCCGTGGACGCCCACGGCCGACGCCGCCGCGGGCCGCCGGCGCCGCGCCGGCGCCCGGCGCGGGGGAGGGCGGGGCGCATGATGGCGGACGGACTTCGCAATCGCCTTCGGCAGTCGCCGATCCTCGTGCTTCCCGGCGTCTACGACGCGTTCAGCGCGCTGATGGCCGAGCAGGCGGGCTTCGAGGGGGTCTACCTCTCGGGGGCCAGCATCGCCTACACGCGCCTCGGCCGGCCCGACATCGGCCTCGTCGACATGGGGGAGGTGGCGGCCACGATCGCGCTGATCCGCGACCGGATCGCGCTCCCCATCGTGGTCGACGGCGACACCGGCTTCGGCAACGCGCTCAACGTCCAGCGCACGGTGCGGGCGTTCGAGCGGGCGGGCGCCGACGCGATCCAGCTCGAGGACCAGGTCACGCCCAAGCGCTGTGGCCACCTCGCCGGCAAGGCGCTGGTCGGGACCGGCGAGATGGCGGGCAAGATCCGCGCGGCGCTGGACGCCCGGGCACGCGACACGACGCTCATCGTCGCCCGCACGGACGCCATCGCCGTCGAGGGGTTCGAGCGCGCGGTCGACCGGGCCGAGGCCTATCTGGATGCGGGTGCGGACGTGCTGTTCGTCGAAGCGCCGCAGACCGAGGAGCAGCTGGCGACCGTCGGCCGGCGCTTCGGCGCCCGGGTGCCGCTGCTCGCCAACATGGTCGAGGGCGGGCGGACGCCGATGAAGTCGGCCGACCAGCTCCAGGCGCTCGGCTACGCCACGGTCATCTTCCCCGGCGGCGCCATGCGGGCGGTCTCGCGCCTGCTCGTCGACTACTACGCCAGCCTGAAGGCGCAGGGGAGCAACCAGCCCTTCCGGGAGCGCATGTACGACCTCGGCGACCTCAACCGCCTGCTCGGCACGCCCGAGACGATGGAGGCGGGCCGCCGCTACGACCCGGACCTGAAGGACGCGTGAGGAGACCACGACCGTGATCGATCCCGTCACGCTGGCCGTCCTGAAGGGGCGGCTCGAGCAGATCGCCGACGAGATGGACGCCACCCTGTTCCGTTCGGCCTTCAACCCGATCATCGCCGAGGCGCACGACGCCTGCCACGGGCTCTACGACGCCGCGACCGGCGCCACACTGATCCAGGGCAAGTCGGGCCTGCCGATCTTCGTCGGCGTGATGGCCTTCGCCGTGCGCGCGGTGATGGACAAGTTCGCCGACACGGTGGTCGACGGCGACGTCTTCATCTTCAACGACCCCTATCTCGGCGGGACGCACCTGTCGGACTTCCGCCTCGTCCGCCCCCATTTCCGCGACGGGAAACTCTTCTGCTGGCTGGGGTCGGTCGGCCATTGGCACGACGTCGGCGGCAACGTGCCCGGCAACTACAATCCCGCCGCGACCGAGTGCTTCCAGGAAGGCATGCTGATCCCGCCCGTGCGCCTTTCGGCCGGCGGCCGGACGCGTCAGGACGTGATCGACATCATCCTGGCGAACACCCGCCTGCCGACCTCGGCGTGGGGCGACCTCAACGGCCAGATCAACGCGCTCGACCTGGGGGCGAAGCGCCTCGACGCGCTGCTGGCCGAGTACGGCGCCGGAACGGTGGCCGAGGCGCTCGGCGAACTGCGGGCCCGCGCGGGCGCCATGATGCGCAGCCTGATCGCGGAGCTTCCCGACGGCACGTGGTCGATGGAGGACTTCCTCGACAACGACGGGCGGACCGACGTGCCGCTCAAGGTGGCGCTCGACCTCACGGTCCGCGGCGACCGGATGACGCTCGACTTCTCCCGCTCGTCGCCCGCCTGCGCGGGTCCGGTGAACATCGCGCTCTCGACCACGGTCGCCAGCTGCTACGTGGCGCTGAAGCACCTTTTCCGCGACGTGCCGGCGAACGCCGGCGTCATGGACCCGATCGAGGTGGTGGTGGCCGACGGCAGCTTCCTGAACGTGAAGGCGCCCAAGCCCGTCGGCGGCTACACCGAGACGATCCTGCGCATCATCGACGTGCTGTTCTCGATCTTCGAGCAGGTGAAGCCGGCGATCACCAACGGGCAGGCCTACGGCACGATCAACGCGCTCTCGATCGCCGGGCACCGGCCGAACGGGGCGCGGTGGGTGATGTTCTCCTTCTACGGCGGCGGCCACGGCGGCAACCCCGAGGGCGACGGGCTGAACCACGGCAACGCGCCCATCTCCACCGCCACGATCCCGCCGGTCGAGATCCTGGAGGCGGCCTATCCCGTGCGCTTCACCCAATGGGCGCTGAGGCCGGACAGCGGCGGGGCCGGTACGCACCGCGGCGGCCTCGGCGCCATCTACGAGATCGAGGTGATGAACCCGGAGGCCGAGGGCTTCGTCTTCGGCGAGCGCGCGCGCTTCCGGCCGAAGGGCGTTCTGGGCGGCGGCGAGGCCGCGCCGACGCGCTTCTCCTACCAGACCGCGGACGGCTGGGCCGAACCGCCGCTGGGGGCGAAGATGGTGGGCATCCGCCTGTCGCGGGGACGGCGCGTCCGGCTGGAGACGCCGGGCGGCGGCGGCTGGGGCGATCCCCTGGTGCGCGATCCCGCGGCGGTCGCGCGCGACGTGACGCTCGGCTACGTCACGGCGCAAGCGGCGCGCGATCTCTACCGGGTCGCGGTCGATGCGCACGGCACGCTCGACACCGTCGCGACCGCCCGCCTGCGGGGGACCGGGGCATGACCGTCATCGGCGTCGACGTCGGCGGCACCTTCACCGACCTGTTCCTCTACGACGAGGCGACCGGCAAGGTCACCGTGGGCAAGGTCCCCTCCACCCGCGGCAACCAGTCGGTGGGCTTCGTCGAGGGCATCCGCGAACGCATCCCGCTGGCCGAGGTGGCGTCGGTCGTCCACGGCACCACGGTGGGCACGAATGCCCTTCTGGAGCGCAAGGGCGCCCGGGCTGGCCTGATCACCACCCGCGGCTTCCGCGACGTGCTGGAGATGCGGCGGCGCGACCGGCGGCAGACCTGGGGCCTGTGGGGCCAGTTCGTGCCGGTCATCCCGCGCGACCTGCGGCTCGAGGTGGGGGAGCGCACGCTCGCCGACGGAACCGTGCTGGAGGCGATCGACACGGCCGAGATCCGGGCGGCGGCGCGGGCGCTGCTGGCCAAGGGCTGCGAGGCGGTCTGCGTCGTCTTCATCAACGCCTACGCCAACCCCGCCAACGAGCGCGCCGCACTCGACGCGCTCCGCGACGTCTGGCCGAACGAGCACGCGAACTGTTCATCATCCATCCTGCCGGAGATCCGGGAGTTCGAGCGCACCTCCACCACCGCCATCAACGCCTGTCTCCAGCCGGTCGTCGGCTCCTATCTCGGCGCGCTGGAGACGCGGCTGAAGGGGGGCGGGTTCGCGGGCGACGTGTTGATCGTCCAGTCGAACGGCGGGGTGATGACGGTCGACACCGCCCGCGCGCTCCCGGTCCGCACCGCGCTCTCGGGGCCGGCGGCGGGCGTGATCGCGGCCGCCGCCATCGCGCGGGGAGCCGGCGTCCCCAACGTCATCACCGGCGACGTGGGCGGCACCAGCTTCGACGTCTCCCTCGTCGTCGACGGCACGCCGCAGCTGGCGGCGCAGACGACGCTCGACTTCGGCCTCGTCGTCCGCACGCCGATGGTGGAGATTTCCACCATCGGGGCCGGCGGCGGCTCCATCGCCGGGATCGACCGCGGCGGCCTCCTGCAGGTGGGGCCGGAAAGTGCCGGGTCCGACCCCGGCCCCGTCTGCTACGGCCTCGGCAACGACCGGCCGACGGTGACCGACGCCAACGTCGTCATGGGCCGGATCAACGCCGAACGGCCCATCGGCGGCAAGCTCGCCCGCCTCGACGTCGACGCCGCCCGCCGCGCGATCGAGGAGAAGGTGGCGAAGCCGCTCGGCCTCGACGTGATGGCGGCGGCCGAGGCGATCGTGCGGGTGGCGAACGCGCGCATGGCCGGCGCCATCCGCCTCGTCTCGATCGAGCGCGGGCACGACCCCAAGCGGTTCGCGCTGATGCCCTTCGGCGGCGGCGGCGCGCTGCACGCCTGCGCGCTGATCCGCGAGGTGGGCCTCGGCTCGGCCCTCGTGCCCCGGTTCCCGGGCGTCACCTCGGCGATGGGCTGCATCATCGCCGACATGCGCCACGATCGGGTCCAGACGATCAACGCCACGCTCGACGGCCTCGACGTCGCGCGGCTGACGGCCGACGTCCGCGCGACCGCGGCGGCGCTGACCCTCCAGCTCGACCGATCGGGCATGCGGTTCGAGGGGGTGGAGACGCTGGTCGAACTCGACATGAGCTACGTCGGCCAGACCCACACGGTCGCCGTGCCGCTGGCCCTGCCGGATGGGCGCGACCTCACCGCCGCCGACGTGCGGACGGCGTTCGAGGCGGCCTATCGCGGTGCCTACGGCCGGCTGCTCGACGGGCTTCCGATGCGGCTCCTCAACCTGCGGACGGCCGTCGTCGGTCGCCGTCCGGCCTTCGACCTGTCCACCCTGGCGCCCCAGGGCGGGTCGGTCGAGGGTGCGCGGCGCGGCACGCGGCGGATCTGGGCCGAGGGCGCCTGGCACGAGGCTGCCGTGCTGGACCGCCTGGCACTTCCGGCGGGTGCGGTGATCCCCGGCCCGGCGGTGCTGGAACAGCCCGACACCACCATCGTCGTCGAACCCGACATGGCCGCACGGGTGGACGCGCTGGGCAACCTCGTGATCGAGCGCAAGCCATGACCGACTGGACCACGACCGCGCTGATCGTCGTCGATCTGCAGAACGACTTCGTCCACCCGGACGGCGCCTATGCCCGCGGCGGCCAGACATCGGCCGACATCGCGGCCCTGCCCGCGCGGGTGAAGCCGGTGGCCGACGCGCTCCGGGCGAAGGGCGGGATCGTCGTCTCCACCCACTTCACGCTGGTTCCCGGCCGCGGGGGCGAACCCATCATCTCGCCGCACCTGAAGCAGCTGCGCCCGTTCCTGCGCAAGGGCGACTTCGTGCCGGGATCGTGGGGCCACGACATCCTGGCCGAACTGGCGCCGGTCGACGTGAAGGTGGAGAAGGTCGCCTATTCGGCGTTCTACATGAGCCGGCTCGAGTTCGTGCTCCGCAAGCTGGGGATCGGGCGGGTGATCATGTCGGGCATCGTGACCAACGGCGGCGTGCTGGCGACCGCCCAGGACGCGCACGTGCGCGACTTCGAGGTCCGGATGCTGTCGGACGGCTGCGCCGCCTTCTCCCGCGAGACCCACGAGGCGACCCTGCGCACGCTGGCGTCGATCGGCCGCCAGTCGACCTGCGCGGAGGCAGTGGCGGAGATCGCGGGATGACGCCACGCACCCTCTTCGACAAGGTCTGGGACGCGCACGCGGTCCTGACCCGCGACGACGGGCAGACGCTGCTCGCCATCGACCGGCACTTCGTCCACGAGGGCTCCTTCCACGCCTTCGGCATGATCGACCACGCCGGGCGCGCGGTCCGCCGGCCGGACCGCACGTTCGGCGTGGCGGACCACTACGTCCCCTCGCACGACCGCCGCCGCCCGATCGCCGACCCCGAGGTCGCGAACATGGTGGAGATGCTGCGGGCCAACACGGCCCGGCACGGCATCCGCCTCTTCGGCCTGGACGACCCGCGGCAGGGCATCGTCCACGTCATCGGGCCGGAGGAGGGGCTGACCCTGCCCGGCCTCACCATCGTCTGCGGCGACAGCCACACCTCGACCCACGGGGCCTTCGGCGCGCTGGGCTTCGGCATCGGCGCGTCGGAGGTGAGCCACGTGCTCGCCACCCAGACGCTCTGGCAGCGCCGGCCGCGGACGCTGCGGATCACGGTCGACGGCGCGCCCGGGCCCTTCGTCTCGGGAAAGGATCTGATCCTGTCGATCATCGCCGCCATCGGGGCCGGCGGCGCGGTGGGGCACGTGATCGAGTACGCGGGCCCGGCCATCCGCGGCCTCTCGATGGAAGGGCGGCTGACCGTCTGCAACATGTCGATCGAGGCGGGTGCCCGCGCCGGCATGGTGGCGCCCGACGACACGACCTTCACGGACCTGCACCGCCGCCCCAGCGCGCCGACGGGCGCCGGCTGGGACCGCGCGGTGGCCGCATGGCGCGATCTGGCGACCGACGAGGGGGCCCGCTTCGATCGCGAGGTGCTGCTCGACGCGGCCGACATCGCGCCCACCGTCACCTGGGGCACGAGCCCGGAGACGGCGGTGCCCGTCACCGCCCGCATCCCCGATCCGGCGGCCGAGCCCGACGGGCGGCGGCGCGCCCAGATCGCCGGGATGCTGGACTACATGGGCCTCGCCCCGGGCGTCCCGCTGGCCGAGGTGGCGGTCGACCGGGTGTTCATCGGGTCGTGCACCAACGGCCGGATCGAGGACCTGCGGGCGGCGGCCGCCGTCCTGAAGGGCCGCAAGGCCGCGGTGCCCGGCCTCGTCACCCCCGGCTCCACCCCGGTGAAGGCGCAGGCCGAGGCCGAGGGCCTGGACCGCATCTTCAAGGACGCGGGCCTCGGCTGGGGCGAGGCGGGCTGTTCCATGTGTGTCGGGATGAACGGCGACCTCGTGGCGGCCGGGGAGCGCTGCGCCTCCACCTCCAACCGCAACTTCCCCCACCGGCAGGGGCAGGGTGCCCGCACCCATCTCATGAGCCCCGCCATGGTCGCCGCCGCCGCCGTGACCGGGCGTCTGACCGACGTCCGTCGCCTGATGGAGGGGGCATGACCCCGTTCGTGACGCTCGACGCCGTCGCGGCCCCGCTGCCGGCCGCCAACGTCGACACCGACCAGATCATCCCGGCGCGGTTTCTCAGGAAGCCCCGCAGCGCAGGCTACCGGAACTTCCTGTTCGCCGACGTGCGCAAGGCCGGCTTCGTGCTCGACCGGCCGGAATGGGCGGGGGCCGGCATCCTCGTCGCGGGCCCGAACTTCGGCTGCGGCTCCTCGCGGGAGGCGGCGGTCTACGCGTTGGTCGACGCCGGCATCCGCTGCGTGGTGGCGCCCAGCTTCGGCGACATCTTCGCCGGCAACGCGGGCAAGAACGGTCTCCTCGCCCTGACCCTTCCGGAGGCCACGGTCGGCGGCCTGCTCGACCGGCTCGTCGCCGCACCCGGTACGCGCCTCGCGGTCGACCTTCCGGCGCAGACGGTGACGGAGGCGGACGGCACGGTCCATTCCTTCGAGATCGACGCCTTCCGCAAGCAGGGGCTGATCGACGGCCGCGACGACGTCGACGTGACGCTCGTCCACGCCGAAACCATCGCCGCCTGGGAGGCCACGGACCGGAACGCCCGGCCCTGGGCGTGAGACGGCGCCCGTCGTCCGACCGACCTTCGTTTTCCGAATGTTCAGGTTTATGCACCATCGATGGGGTGATGCCCCGCCCGACATCTTGCATGGACGTGGCCCGCCGCCGACGTAATGATCACAGGTACGGACCGCCCGTCCGACGCGACGTTCGGCCGGTTCCGCAGGGGACGGTTGCAGATGGGCGATCCCATGGACGAGGGGGGCGGCGTGCCGTCGGCGGCGTCGGCGCCCGTCGTCGCGCCGCTGCCCGACCCGGAGACCCTCCGCCCCCTCGGCGAAGAGGTCCATTTCCATTTTGGCAGCAAGCTGTTCGGCGTTCCCGGAATGTGGTTCGCCAAGACGGCCGACCTGCGTCAGGCCGCGATGTTCATCCCCATGGGGGACTTCACCGCCTGCGTCCCGATGCCGGCGCTGATGACGAACTTCAACGTCCGGCCCGGCTCGAACGACCACCGCATGCTCCGGCTGATCGAGGATGGACTCGAATACGTCAAGCGCATCACGCCCGGCGAGCGCATCCCGCGCGAGGTGCTGGACGGAACCGCTTCCTGGTCGGTGGAGGTCAAGCACCACGGCCTCGCCCGGGCGAAGCTCGTCCTGCGGCTCGCCCGCGCCACCGGGCAGTCGGCCCGCCTTCCGGCCAACCTCACCGACCTTCCGGCCTTCGGCGCGTCGGACGAAGCCGGGGTTCTCGTGACGGAGTTCCTCGAGAAGCTGCCGCCATCGGTGGCCGCCGGTCGCGACCGCATCGAGTTCACCCGCGCGGCCGAAGCACTCGTCCACGAGACGAGCTACGTGGAGGCGCTGCGGGACAAGATGACGTTCCTGCAGAAGATCCACGATTTCGTGGGCGGCGCCCGGTCGCGGTTCGAGACCGACCGCGACCTGTCGGACGAGATCGTGATGATGCAGATGCTGATGCGCCGCCCGCGCAACGACTGCCGCGTCCTGTTCGTCGAGATCGACAAGGTCCTCGACGACGTCGGCTGGTGCCTGCGCAACTGGCTCACCGTCGTCGAGCGGGTGCGGGCGACGCGGAACGCGCTGCACAAGGTCTCGGTCGACTGGGCCGAGATGGACGAGAAGTGGAAGCGGCCGCCCATCCAGCCCGAACAGCTGGCCCCGCTGCTGCGCGAGACCTATCGGTTCCTGGCGCTGCGCTATTCCGCCGGGGCCGTCTGGTCCAAGCGGTGAGGGTTTCCGGGCGTGACGTCCGGTGTTAAGCTGTATCTGTTGAGATATGGCTTTGTGATCGGAGCGCATCCGTGCGTCTCGTCCTTCTGCTCCTCGCCCTCCTCGTCGTCGCCGTGCCCGCGGCCCGGGCGCAGACCGTCACGGTCCTCGCCGCGGCGAGCCTCACCGACGCGTTCGTGGCGGTGGGGCGGGCCTGGACGGCGGCGGGCAACCCGCCCCTGCGCTTCGGCCGACGAGCCGTGGATGGACTGGCTGGCCGCGCGGCGGCTGATCGTGCCGGACACGCGGGTGGCGCCGATCGGCAACCGCCTCGCGCTCGTCGTCCCGGCCGCGAGCCCGGCCGTCGTCGACCTGCGCCCCGGCTTCGACCTGACGGCGCTCCTGGGTCGCGACGGGCGCTGGGTGACGGGCGATCCGGCGAGCGTGCCGGCGGGCCGCTACGCCCAGCAGGCGCTGACGGGCCTCGGCGCGTGGGAGGCCGCGCGCACCCGCCTCGTCCGGGCGGAGAACGTCCGCGCGGCCCTCGCCCTCGTCGAGCGGGGCGAGGTGCCGGCCGGAATCGTCTACACGACCGACGCCGCCGTTTCGCGCGGGGTCCGTGTCGCCGGCGTCTTCCCGGAGGGAAGCCACCCCCCGGTCACCTACCCGATGGCGCTGGTCCGCGAGAGCGAGGCCACCCGGCGCGTCCTCGCCTTCCTGACGGGTCCCGAGGCGCTGCCCGTCTACGAGCGGTTCGGTTTCTCCATGCGCTGACGGTGCGGATGGGGCATCGTCGCGCCGTCCGGTGGGGAGACGCCGCAACCCGTCATGTTTCTCGAAAGCGCCGAGATCGAGGCCGTCCTCCTGAGCCTCCGCGTCGCCGTCACGGCGACCGCGGCGAGCCTGCCGGTCGCCGTCGCCGTCGCCTGGTGCCTCGCGCGGCTGCGGTTCCCGGGCCGGGCGCTCCTCGACGCGGTCGTCCACGTGCCGCTGGTCATGCCGCCGGTCGTGATCGGCTATCTGCTGCTCGTCGTGCTCGGCACGCGGGGGCCGGTCGGCGGATGGCTCTACGAAACCTTCGGCCTCCGCCTGATCTTCACCACCGAGGGTGCGGCGGTCGCCGCCGCCGTGATGGGGTTCCCGCTGATGGTGCGGGCGATCCGGCAGGCGCTGGAGGCGGTCGACCCCGGGCTGGAGTTCGCGGCGCGGACGCTGGGTGCGGGCCGGTTCGACGTGTTCCGCTCGGTCACGCTGCCGCTCATGCTGCCCGGCATCCTGGCCGGCGCCATCGTCGCCTTCGCCGCCGCCCTGGGGGAGTTCGGCGCCACGATCACCTTCGTCGGCAACGTGGACGGCGAGACCCGGACCCTGCCGCTCGCGATCTACACCGCCACCCAGTCGCCGGACGGCGACGCGGTGGCCGCGCGGCTCGTGACCATCTCCTTCGCGCTGGCGCTCGGCGGGCTCGTCCTGGCCGAGGCCGTCTCGCTGCGCGTCCGACGCCTCCTGGGGGCCGTGTGATCGAGGTCCGGCTGCGGCTGCGGCAGGGCGCCTTCGATCTCGACGTCGCCTTCGCGAGCGAAGGGCGGCTCGTCGCCCTGTTCGGCCGGTCGGGTGCGGGCAAGACCACCATCGTCCAGGCGATCGCAGGGGCCGTGCGGCCGGACGCGGGCCTCGTGCGGGTCGACGGGGCGGTGCTGCTGGACACCGCGGCCGGCATCGACGTGCCGGTCGAGCGGCGGGCGATCGGCGTGGTCTTCCAGGACGCGCGCCTGTTTCCGCACATGACCGTCGCCGGCAACCTCCGCTTCGGCCTCGACCGCGCCCGCGGGCGGTCGCTGGGCATCGGGTTCGACGCGGTCGTCGGTCTTCTCGGCATCGGGCGGCTGCTGGACCGCCGCCCCCACGCCCTCTCGGGCGGGGAGCGGCAGCGTGTGGCGCTCGGCCGCGCGCTCCTCGCCCAGCCCCGCCTCCTCCTGATGGACGAGCCGCTGGCCGCGCTGGACGGCGCGCGCAAGGCGGAGATCCTGCCCTATGTGGAGCGGCTGCGGGACGAGCTGGCGGTGCCCATCGTCTACGTCAGCCACGCGCTGGAGGAGGTGGTCCGGCTCGCGACCGACGTCGTGCTTCTGGCCGAGGGCCGCGTGCTGGCGGCCGGGCCGCTGGCGACCGTGCTGTCGGGCGCCGACCTCGCGCCGATCGTCGGCGGCCTCGACATCGGGACGGTGCTCGACTGCACCGTGGTCCACGCCCGCGACGCCCACGGCCTCGCCACGCTGCGCTTCGCCGACGGGGAACTGCGCGTTCCGGCCCTCGACCTCGCCGACGGCGCAGGGGTCCGGGCCCGCATCCCCGCCCGCGACGTGGCCCTCGCCCTTTCCCGCCCGATGGACGTGTCGATCACGAACCGCCTGCCGGGCATGGTGGGCGCGGTCCTGCCGGTCGGCGACGCGATGGCGAAGGTGGCGGTCGACCTCGGCGCGACGCGGCTCTGGGCGCTGGTGACGCGGGAGGCGGTGGAGCGCCTCGCCCTCGCCCCGGGCGTCCGGGTCTGGGCGATGGTGAAGGCGGTGGCGCTGGACGGGCGATCCTTCGGCCTCAGCCGGCCCGGCTGACGTCAGTCTCCGCGTCACCGGCCTCCACCGGCACCCGCGCCGCCGCCAGTTCGGCCAGCGCCGAGATCGACGCCTCGGCCGCGCGGCGCTCGACGGTGCGGTAGAGCGCCACGAGGCGGGCGCCGAAGGCGGTCAGTTCGGCCCCTCCGTCCCGCCGGCCGGGCCGGGTGACGACGGCCGGTTCCTCGAACGCCCGGTTGACGGCGTCGACCAGCAGCCAGGCGCGCCGGTAGCTCATGTCGAGGCTCCGACCGGCGGCCGAGATCGAGCGCGTCCGGCCGATCGCCTCCAGCAACGCCACCTTGCCGGGGCCGAGACGGACGCCGTCGGGAAAGTCGATGCGGAGGCTGAGGCGGGGGCCGGGGCTCATCGCCCGAGCCTAACCTCGCGCGCGTCAGGACGACCAGTTCCGCTTG
>JBIJED010000366.1:0-4084 GCA_044343785.1 Azospirillales bacterium
GAGGCCGCGGACCAGCACCTCGTCGACGAACGCCTCCGCCCCCATCGTGCCGAACGCGCGGTCGAAGGCGAGGACGACGCAGCTGTCGAGCCCGAGCGACTGAAGCTCGCGCATCTTCAGGCGGAAGGGCGTCAGGCGGAACGGCGGATCGTCGGGGCGGAAGACGCTGCGGGGGTGCGGCTCGAACGTCAGGACGCCGGCCGGCGCGCCGAGGCCGCCCGCGACCTGACGCGCCACGCCGATGACCGCCCGGTGGCCGCGATGCACGCCGTCGAAGTTGCCGAGCGCCACGACGGCGCCGCGTGCGTCGGCGGGCAGGTCGGTCCAGTGGCGGAAGAGGCGCATGCGCGGGCTCGGGCGCGGGGCTGGGATCGGGGGGCCCTTGTACACGGGCCCCGCGCGCCTGTCAGCGGGCGGTCGTCGGCCGCGCAGGGAGGACCGTCCAGGCCACGCCCCCGATCGCGCCGACCGCGGATGCTGCGCCGCAATGTGCGAACGGGCGAGAAAGGGTCGATCCGGATTGGCCTGATGGCGGCTCCACGGTAAGGTCCGGCCCGAACCCGGGGGATACCGATGACGGGGAGCCGACATGCGTGGAGCCTTGCCCGCCCTGGCGCTGATCCTGTGTCTCGCCGTGACGCCCGCTGACGCGGCCGCGGACGGACCGCAGCCGCGCACCGGAACGATCGCGGTCGCGGCGGGGGTCGAGGTCCGCCACGCCCGCTGGGACCCGCCCGCCCCGCCCCGCGCGACGGTCGTCATGCTGCCCGGCCGGACCGAGCCGATCGAGAAGTACCGCGAGATCGCCGGCGACTTCCTCGCCCGCGGCTTCGTCGTCTTCATGCTCGACTGGCGCGGCCAGGGCCTGTCGACCCGCACCCCGGGCACGGGGCAGGCCCAGCACGTCGACGACTACGCCGACCATCAGGCCGATCTCGACGCCGTCCTCGACCGGGTCGTCGCACCGGCGGGCACGCCCGACGGCTGGCTGCTGTTCGGCCACTCGATGGGCGGGCACGTGGCGCTGCGACATCTCGCCCGCGGCGATCCGCGGTTCCGCGGGGCCGTGCTGTCGGCGCCGATGACCGACATCCACGTCGGCGACCTGCCGCGCCCGGTCGCCGAGGGCGCGGCCTGGGCCGCCGCCCGTGCCGGCCTCGCCCGCCGCTACGCCCCCGGGCAGGAGGACCACGACCCGGCCGAACCCTTCGCCGGCAACAGGCTGTCGGGCGACGAACGGCGCTGGCGCGCGGCCCTCGACCTGTGGGCGAAGGACCCGCGTCTCGTGGTGGGAGGGGTGACGTTCGGCTGGCTCGACGCCACATTCCGGTCCATCGGCGCGCTGCGGGCGCCGGGCGTGCCGGAACGCATCCGCCAGCCGGTCCTCATGCTGATCGCGCCCGAGGACCGGATCGTGGTGGCGGCGAGCCAGCGCGCCCTCGCCGCCCGGATGCCCGACGCGGAGGTCGTGGCGCTCGACGGATCGGGGCACGAGCCCTTCTTCGAGCGCGACGCGATCCGCGACCGGGCATGGGCGGCCGTCGACCGTTTCCTCGGGCGGACCCGGTTCTGATCCGCCCCCGATCCCCGCACGGGAGAACGACCATGCCCCAGCCCGATCACGTCACCGCACTCCCGACCGAGGGCGACGAGGCGGCCCTCGACGCGGCCACCCGCGCCTATTTCGACAAGTGCCGGGAAAAGCTCGGCTTCGTCCCGAACGTCCTGAAGGCCTACGCGCTGCGGCCGGAAAAGCTCGTCCGCTTCATCGCCACCTACGACGAGCTGATGCTGGGGCCGTCGGGCCTCGGCAAGCTGGAGCGGGAGATGGTGGCCGTCGTCGTCTCCTCGGCCAACCGCTGCTACTACTGCCTCGTCGCCCACGGGCAGGCGGTGCGGCGGCTCTCGGGCGATCCGCAGCTGGGCGAGATGCTGGGCGCCAATTACCGCGTCGCCCCGCTGGAGCCGCGCCAGCGCGCCATGCTCGACTTCGCCTGGAAGACGACCGTGAGCCCGTGGGAGGTGGGCGAAGCCGACCGCGTGGCGCTGAAGGCCGTCGGCCTGTCGGACGAGGACGTCTTCGACCTCGCCAACGTGATCGGGTTCTTCAACATGTCCAACCGCGTCGCCAGCGCGGTGGACATGATGCCGAACCCCGAATACCACACGCTCAACCGCTGATCGCAGCCTCACCGCCCGAGGGCCCATGCGCTTCGTCCGCTTCGTCGTCCGCCTGTTCGCGGTCTTCGGCTTCATCGTCTTCCTCGGCGGCGTCGCGGCCGGCGTCTGGGTATGGGAGCGGATGCAGTCCCGCCCCGGCCTGCCCGAGGCGGTCGTGCTCGAGCTCGACCTCACCCGCCCGCTGGCCGACCACCGGCCGAACGATCCCTTCGCCGCCCTGTTCGGGCACGAGACGACGGTCGAGCAGGTCGTCGACGCGCTGGAGCGCGCGCGGTCGGATCCCCGGGTCAAGGGCGTGCTCGCCCGCTTCGGCCCGGCGCCGATCACCCAGTTGCAGGCCGACGAGATCCGGGCGGCGGTCGCGCGCTTCCGGGCGTCCGGCCGGTTCGCGACGGCGCACGCGGACAGCTTCGGCGAACTCGACGACGGGATGCCCGCCTATCTCCTCGCCGCCGCGTTCGAGGAGGTGTGGCTGCAGCCGGGCGGCCTCGTCGGCGTGACCGGCCTCTGGTCGTCCACGCCCTTCCTGAAGGGCGCCTTCGACAGGCTCGGCGTGCGGCCCGAGATGGGGCACCGCGAGGCCTACAAGACCTTCGCGAACACCTTCACCGAGACCGGCTTCACGCCCGAGCACCGGGAGATGATGGAGAGCCTCGTCGGCGACCTGATGGACCAGATGGTCGCGGGCATCGCCGCGGGCCGGGGCCTCGCGCCGGACGCGGTGCGGGCGGCGGTGGACGCGGCACCCCTCGGCGACCGGGCGGCGGTCGACCGGCGCCTCGTCGATCGCCTCGCCTACCGCGACGAGGCGGAGGCGGCGGCCCGCGCCCGTGGCGGCGCGGGCGCCGTGTTCGTCGACGTCGTGCGCTATCTCAACGCCGCCGGGCCGCCGAACGCGGAGGGGCCGGTGATCGCGCTCGTCCACGCGACCGGGCCGATCCAGCGCGGCCCGGCCGACCGGCAGGGCTTCCTGGACGAGCGGACGATCGCGGCGGACGACCTGGCCGAGGACATCGCGGACGCCGCCGGCGATCCCGCTGTGCGGGCGATCGTGCTGCGGATCGACAGCCCCGGCGGCTCGGCCGTGGGATCGGAGACGGTGCGCCGGGCCTTGGTCCGCGCCCGGGCCGCCGGCAAGCCGGTCGTCGTCTCCATGGGCGCCACGGCGGCGTCGGGCGGCTACTGGATCGCCCTGGGGGCGGACCGCATCGTGGCCCAGCCCTCGACGCTCACGGCGTCGATCGGGGTGGTCGCCGGCAAGCTGTCGGCGGCGGAGCTGTCGGAACGGCTCGGCATCGGCTGGGGCGTGGTCGGCGTGGGTGCGAACGCCGGCATGTTCTCGCCCGTCGCCCCCTTCGACGAGACCGGCCTCGCGACACGCGACCGTTTCCTCGACGAGACCTACCGCGCCTTCCTCGCTCGCGTGGCGGAGGGGCGGAACCTGCCGCTGCCCGCCGTGGAGGCGGTGGCCGGCGGGCGGGTCTGGACGGGCCGGCAGGCGCAGGAGCGCGGGCTGGTGGACGAGATCGGCGGCCTGACGGACGCGCTGGAGACGACCCGCCGCATCCTCGGCCTGGCGTCGGGATCGGCGGTGACGCTGCGGTCCTGGCCGGCGCCCACGTCGCCGTTCGACCGGGTGCTGGACCTCGTTCAGGTGCGGGCGCCGACGATCGGCCTGGAGGCCCTGCCGCCGGAAATCCGCGCGCTGCTCCGCGCCACGGTCGCGGCGCGGCGGGAGGAGGCGGTGCGGATGCCGGAGCTGGGGATCATGGGGCGGTAGGGGCGGGTCCGCGGCGGGATCCCCGCCTGCGCGGGGATGACGGGGAGGAGGAGCGCCCGACAGAAGCCGTCATCCCCGCGAACGCGGGGATCCATCACGACACGGCCCGCTCCGCCCCGATCA
>JBIJED010000018.1:0-13773 GCA_044343785.1 Azospirillales bacterium
TCCACGTCGGCGTGGAACTGCGCCGCGGTGAAACGCCCGTCCACCATGTAGCTCTCGAGCTTCACGATGTTGACGCCGTTGGTCGCGAAGCCGCCCAGCGCCTTGTAGAGCGCGGCCGGCACGCTGCGCACGGTGAAGAAGAGCGTGGTGATGACCGTGCCCGACCCGACCGGCGGGACCCTGGGCTCGCGCGACATCAGCAGCATGCGCGTCGTGTTGTGCTCCCCGTCGGCGATGTCGGCCTTGAGGGAGACGAGGCCGTAGATCTCGCCCGCGAGTCGCGAGGCGATCGCGGCCTTGCGCTTGTCGCCCCAGATCGAGACGTCGCGCGCCGCGCCTGCCGTATCCGCGTGGACCATCGGCGTCAGGCCGAACGTGCGGATCAGGCTCCGGCACTGGGACAGGCCCTGGATGTGGCTGTGGACCTCGGTCAGGTCCTTCAGGTCCGTCCCCGGCAGGGCCAGCAGGTGGTGGACGACGCGCTGGTAGTGTTCGCCCACGATGTGCAGCCCGCCCTGGGGCAGGAGGTGGTGGACGTCGGCGACGCGTCCTGCGATCGAGTTCTCGACCGGGATCATCGCGAGGTCTGCGGCCCCGCCGTGGACCGCCTGGAACGCGTCCTCGAACGCCCGGCAGGGCAGGACCTCCCAATCGGGGTGGACGCTGCGGCAGGCGAGGTGCGAATAGGCCCCAGGCTCGCCCTGGAATGCGATCGTCGGCATGGGTCGGTTCCCGCTCGAAAGGCGGCGGAGTATCCGGAGGGCCCACGGCGCCGTCAACGCACGGACGCGTGCGCCGATGCGACATCAGGTCCGCGACCGGGGCGGACAAAGTGGCTGCGCCGGTCGGGGCGCGCGCCTATCTTGCCCCCGACGGACGATCGCATGGCGGGCATCGACGCAGGGTCGGCGTGTCGCTATTGTCCGGTCGATCGGGTCCAAGGAGCTTTCGGGGTCATTCATGTCGAGCGCCGAGTGGAACAAGGTCTTCGCCGCGGTCCTCCTCGCGGGCCTGATCGCGATGCTCTCCGGCTTCATCGCCGGTAAGCTGGTCGCGCCGAAGTTTCCCGCCGAGACGGCCTATCAGGTCGAACTTCCGGATGCGGCGCCCGCGGCCGCGGCGCCGGCCGAACCGCAGCTGGAGCCCGTCGGCCCGCTCCTCGCCTCGGCGGACGTCGCTGCGGGCCAGAGGGCGAGCCGGGCCTGCGCCGCCTGCCACACCTTCGACAAGGGCGGCCCGAACCGCGTCGGTCCCAACCTGTTCGCGGTCGTGAACGGGCCTCACGCCCACGCGGCCGGCTTCGCCTACTCCGACGTGCTGAAGCGGATGTCGAACGAGCCGTGGGAGTACGAGGACCTGAATGCCTTCCTCGCCAATCCGCGGGCCTATGCGCCCGGAACGAAGATGAACTTCGCGGGCATCCGCAGCGTGCAGGAGCGGGCGAACGTCATCGCCTGGATGCGCACGCTGGCCGACACGCCGGCGCCGCTGCCCTGATCGGACGGCAATGGTGTCGCTCCCCGTCGTCGATCCGGCGCTGGTCGATCTCGGCCGGCGCCTCGCCGACGCGAGCGGCGCCGTCATCCGCCGCTATTTCCGGACACCCGTCGCGGTCGACGACAAGGCCGACGAAAGCCCCGTGACGATCGCCGACCGGGAGGCCGAAGCGGCCATCCGCGCCATCGTGTCCGTGGAGCGCCCGGACCACGGGATCATCGGCGAGGAACACGGCAGCGATCGGCCGGATGCGGAATGGGTGTGGGTGATCGACCCGATCGACGGGACGAAATCCTTCATCACCGGTCGGCCGATCTTCGGGACGATCGTGGCTCTCCTCCATCGCGGCGTGCCGGTCCTCGGCGTGATCGACCAGCCGATCGTCGGGGACCGCTGGGTCGGCGCAGCCGGCCACGGCACGACCTTCAACGGTGCGCCCGCGCGTGTCCGCCCCTGCCCGTCGCTCGGCGCGGCGATCCTCGGGACGACCTCGCCCGACGCCTTCGCCGGCGACGATTTCGCCGCCTTCCGCCGCGTCGCCGATGGCGTGAAGATCCCGATCTACGGTGGCGACTGCTATTCCTACGGTCTGGTCGCGGCGGGCCACCTCGACCTCGTGGTCGAGAGCGGGCTGAAGCTCTACGACTGGGCCGGCCTCGTGCCGGTGGTGGTCGGCGCGGGTGGCGTGATGACCGACTGGTCCGGCCGCCCGCTGGCCCTGGGATCGGACGGCCGCGTCGTGGCGGCGGGCGATCCCGCCTGCCACGCCGCCGCCCTCGCCCGCCTCGCCGGCTGACGGGCGGGGCGGCCCCCGGCGTCGGTCAGCCGATGCGGACGCCCGGCTGGTTCATCGGGTGGTTCGGATCGACGAAGAGCCGGCGCTCGTACTTCAGCTGGATCACGTCGAAGAACGGCTTGAACCGGTCCTCGGAGATGCCGAAGGCGGTCAGGAACTGGGCGAACAGCTGCTGCTCCTCGACCTCGGGCTGGCCGTCGGACAGCGCGCTGTCGAGCATGTTGACGAGGATCGCGAACTTCTGAGCCTCGGTCAGCATCGGCGCCGCCTGGGCCAGAAACTCCGGCGGGCGGGTCTTGCGGATGTAGCGAACGGCACTGTCCAGCACCTGCTTCGCCTCGTTGGAGAAGCCGACGCCACCACGCCCGCTCTGCCCGCCGAGGATCGCCAGGAGGCCGCCGACCTCCTCCGCGTCCATCTCGCCGTCGGCGGCCGAGATGTAGAGGAGCGAAACCGCCAGGGCGAGCTGAGGCGTCATCGCCTCGGTCGTCTCCTGGTTCTTGAACATGCTGAACAGACCCATGGAAGCCCCCACGCCGTGTAAGGAAAAACAAGCCGCGTCAACGGCTTGCCCGCCGCACAGGTGGGGGCGCCCGGGGTGTTCGGCAATCTCCCGTCAGGCCTTCGCGCGATCTTCGGCGATGCCGGCGAGCGTCGCGAGGCGGTCGAGCGAGAGGAGGTGCGCGTAGACGAGGCCGATCCAGCCCTTGGCCTTCCACTCCAGCCAGACGGCGTCCGGCAGCTCGACGAACTTCCGTTCGTCGACGACGCTGAAGCCGGTGAGGCTGATCCGGTTGGACCCGACGACCAGTTCGACCCGCTGGTCGACCAGCAGCCCGTGCTGGACGAGAGCGTCCACGAAGGCCTGGGTCACGTCGCCCTGCGCCTTCATCGCGCTGCAGAGCTTGAGGATCTCGCTCAGCGTGGCGGTCGGCTGCGTCCCCTCGAACAGGGCGAGTTCGCCGTCCGGGGCCAGCACGTCGGCCGTCGGATCGAAGGCGAGGGCGAACTGGTCCGGCTGGTCGGTCTCGGCGAGAATGAACGGGTACCGCTGGACGTAGGAGGGGACGGGCGTGCGGTCGCGCCAGCGGCCGTCCGCCTCGACGAACAGGTTCTCCCCCGGACGGATGCCGAGGAGGATCACGGGCACCGGCCTGTCCTGCTGCCGGAAGACGATGGGGAAGTGGCCGCCGATCCGCGGGATCTCCTCCGCGAGGACGGGCACCAGCGCCGTCGTCGCGGCATAGGCGAAGGTCCGCGGGTTGCGCAGGCGCAACTTCCCGTGCCGTCCGCTGTCGAGCGGCACGACGACCTTGTACAGGAGGGGCAGCTGTTCGGCGGTGTCGGCGGCGTTCGTCATCTTGGGTTGCAATCGGCCAGTTGAGGTCGCGCGCACAGTATCAACACGTCGGCGGCGCGCCAACCGTCGGGCGCGATGTCACCCGACGGTTCCCGCCTCGGCCGGCCGGCGGTTGATGTGCAGGACCGTGAGGATGGTCAGCGCGTAGAGGCTGGCCACGGTGAAGAACACGGCCTGGGGCAGGCCCTCGTCCACCATCGTGCCGACGAGGACCGGGATGATGGTGCTGCCCATGTCGAGCCCGGAGTAGACGAAGCCGAACGCCTTGCCGGTGGCGCCCTTCGGCGTCGCGGCGCGGATGATCAGGTCGCGCGAAGGGGCTGTCGCCCCCATGCAGAACCCCGCCGCCGCCATCGCCGCCAGCGCCCCGGCCCAGCCGACCAGGCCGGAGGCGATGAGGAGCATCAGCGCCGTCGCCGCGGCGGTCCCGCCGATCGCGACCCGGTCGCGCCGTTCCGTCCGGTCGGCGACGATGCCGCCCAGGAAGATGCCGCAGGCGCTGGCCAGCAGGTAGACCGTGAGGCTGACCGACGCGTACTCGATCGGCAGTTCGTAGAGGAACTTGAGCGCCGGGATGGAGAAGGACTGGATCGCCGTCCCGCCGGCGGCCGAAAGGAGAAAGTAGAGGAAGGCCATGATCATCGCCGGGCGGGCGATCAGCGCCGCGTAGCCCACCGCGGGCGGGGCGCCGGGGCCCGGCGTCTCGGCCCGTCGGGCGGCGCGGGCACCGGGCTCGGTCGCGATCAGATCGCCGGAGGCGACGAGGAGGCCGACCATCCCGAGGCCGATCACGCCCGCCAGCACGATCGCCGTGTGCCACCCGAACGCCAGCGCCATCGCGAGGATGACGACCGGCGAGGCGGCGTAGCCGAGCGTGCCGCCGAGCTGGTGGATCGAATAGGCCCGCCCCATGCGGCCCGGGCTGACCTTGGTGCTGAGGATCGAGAGGTCGGCCGGGTGGAAGACGCTGTTCCCGACGCCGGCCACCGCCGCGAGCGGCAGCAGCATCCAGAATTCCGTCGCGAACCCGGCGAGGCCCGTGGCGACGGCAAGAAGCGTCAGCCCCGCCAGCAGGACGGGCCGCGCGCCGTACCGGTCCACCCAGACGCCCACCAGCGCCTGGCAGATGCCGGACGCGAGATAGAAGGTGGCGGGGATCAGCCCGAGGTCGGCGTACCCAACCCCGAACTCGACCACGAGGAAGGGGAACAGCGGCGGCAGCGCCAGCTGGAAGAAGTGGGAGAAGAAGTGGGCGGCGCCGACGACGCCGATCACGGTCGTGTCGCGGCGCAGCGCGGTGTCGATGGACGTCATCGCCCAACCTCGCCCGATCCGGGGCCCGCGGACAAGTGCGCCCCACGCAGCCCTGCGTTACCGGCCGGATCGCGGCATGGCGCGGACGGCGGCCGCATGACGGTCGCGCAGCGCGCGCAGCGCCGGAGCGGCGGCCGGTCCGACGCGCGCGAGGTGGTCCTCCCCGTCGGGTGCGGCGATCCAGTCGTTCCAGACGACCCGGGCCCGGGCCGTCCCCGTGGCGACGAGCCGGGCGCGCGCGCCGGCGACCGCGTCGCGCAGTGCTTCGAGGAAGTTGTCGTCGTCGAGCCCGGTGAGCGTGTGTCCGTCGGGGTCGCGGAGATTGAGGAACAGCAGCCCCTCGGCGAGGGCGAGATAGCTGATCCCCAGCCCGTCCGTCGTCTCCGCCGCGCGGGAGAAGAACCCCTGGGCCTGGGCCGGCGTCGGCCGTGCCTGGGGCAGGGCGACGAGGCCGAACGCGGTCTCCCCCTCGGCCGCGGCGAGGTCGGCGACGATCGCCGCCGGCGAGCGGAAGACGAAGCCCAGCGCCGCCGCCAGACGCTCCGCGTCGGTCCAGGGAAGGCGCGTGCGCAGCAGCAGGGTCGGCGACGTCTCGAGGAAGGCGCCGCCTGCGATGAGCTGCGTCTCGACCCGGGCGGGATCGACGCCGGCGGCCCTGGCCGCGTCGGGCACGAGGAGGATCGCCTGCCGCGCCAGCGCCTCGACCACGGCCCAGGGCGGGGCGGGCGGGGCGGGGGCGAGGGGGTCGCCGACGGGGACCACCTCGGTCGCGATCAGCACGCCGCCCGGCGCCTGCGCCGCGGCACCGCCGGCCGCCAGCATCGCGGCGCCCAGCAGCGCGCCCAGGAACCGGCGCGTCACGCCGCCCCCCCGCGCGAGATCGACCGCCCGCCGGACCAGCACGACGGGCAGCGCCGTGCTCCGCCCGCGGACCGCGATCTCGCGGCGCTCCGCGTCGGGCAGGCCGAGGCCGGCGACGGTCAGGGTCGTCTCGCTCACCACCAGCTCCACGCGATGGTCCTTGGTCGCCTCCTCCAGGCGACTGGCCGTATTGACCGCGTCGCCGATCGCCGTCAGGTGGCGGGTGAGGCCCCACCCCATCTCGCCGACGATCACCGGGCCGACATGGATGCCGATGCCGATGCGCAGCGGTTCCGGCAGGTCCGGCGCGAGGCTCCCGTTCAGCTCGTCGAGCGCCCGCCCCATCGCCGCGGCGGCGGCCAGCGCCTGCCGGGCCCCCGTGGCGGCGTCCTCATCGATCCCGAAGAGCGCCATGACCCCGTCGCCGATGAACTTGTCGACCCGCCCCCCGGCCCCCTCCACCGCCCCGCCCATGGCGGCGAAATAGCGGTTGAGGATGAACACCACGTCGTAGGGCAGCTTGTCCTCGGCGAGGCGGGTGAAGCCGCGCAGGTCGGCGAAGAGGATCGTCACCTCCCGCTCCTGCCCGGCGTGCGAGGCGGCGCGGGCGTAGCTGTCGCGCGCGGTCGCCGTCGGGGGCAGCAGCGGGGCCACGTCGATCCCGCCGGTCGGCCGGATCTGGCAGGCGAGGCGCACGTTGGGCGGCGCGCCGACCCGCTGGAGGACCCTCGCCTCATCGGTGCTCGGCGCCGCCAGCCCCTCGGCCCCGCGTCCCACCCGGACCCGGCAGGTCGAGCACCGCCCCCGGCCGCCGCACACGCCCGCGTGCGGAAAGCCGATCGTCCGGCTCGCCTCCAGCACCGTCGTGCCGCGCGGCACGTGGGCGACGCGCCCGTCGGGAAAGGCGATGCGGACGAGCCCGCCCCGCCGCTCCCACACGATCCGTCCGATCCGCGCGACCCCGGTCGCCGCGATCAGCCCGGTCCACAGGACCAGCAGCCGGTTCCGCAGCGCCTCGAGGTCGGCCACCTGCGCGGGGTTCGGCGCCTGCGCCTCCGCCATCGTCCGGGCGAACCATGCCGGATCCATCGCATCGATCACCACGCTCCGTCCCGCGACGACGAAGCCCAGCAGCGACAGCACCGGCAGGAGAAGCGCGCCTGCGAACAGCCACCACGCGGCGTCGCGGTACCAGGGCTTGAGCCGGAGCCAGCCGTGAAGGCCGAGGCAGGCGTGGATCCAGACGCCGACCAGGAGCCCCGCCTGCATCAGCCCTTCCCGCGGGCTGACGACCCAAAGATAGGTGACGACGTAGCTGTAGATCGTCAGCACGTCGTGGCGCTGGAAGGCGATCCGCGTCCCGACGTAGTGGGTGACGAGCACGTAGGGGATGAGGAGCCCGAGGATCAGTTGCGCCGCCTCGCCCCCGGTCATCGTCCGCAGAACCCGCCGCGCGTAGAGCGCCCAGAGCGCCGACCCCGCATGGAAGGCGAAGGCGAGCAGCAGCAGCCAGCGCAGCGGCGTCCAGCCCCAGGGGGCCGTCAGCAAAGGTCGCACGTCGTCCATCGCCCGCAGCGAGATCAGCCCGAACGCGTGGTTGGCGAGGTGCGACACCACGAACACGAACATGACGATGCCGGTCGCGAGGTGCGCGCGTCGAATGACCGGTGCGAGCGCCGGAACGGCGCCGCGGGGACTTTGGGACGTGAGGGCGGCGTCGGTCACGGCGGGGGCGGGACGGTCGGACGGGAAGAGGATGATAGCACCCGGCGGCTCCGCTGACACGGTCGGGACTGGCCGAGGGCCCGGGCGGGCCTAATTCGACGTCGCGACGTCCCCGCCGGAGTGCCACGTTTGACCGAGACCCGTTCCCCCCCCGCCGTCCCGCCCGACGCGATCGCCGTGATCGGCGCCGGCATCGCCGGTCTGACGGCCGCGCGGACACTCGGCGCCGCCGGCCGGACCGTGGTCGTGTTCGACAAGGGACGTGGCGTCGGCGGGCGCCTGTCGACGCGGCGGACCGAACACGGGCCCTTCGACCACGGGGCCCAGTACGTCACGGCCCGCGACCCCGAGTTCCGCGCCGCGGTCGACGGATGGACCGCGGCCGGCGTCGTCGCCCGCTGGTCGGGGCGCGTCGTCCGCCTCGCCGACGGGGGACGTGCGGAGCCCGACGACGCCGAGCGCCACGTCGGCGTCCCGGGGATGAGTGCCCTGCCGCGTCATCTGGCCGTCGGGCTCGCCGACGTCCGCACCGACGTGCGGATCGACCGGATCGAAGGCGCGCCGGGCGCCTGGAGGCTTGTGGCCGAGGACGGGGGCGAGGCGGGACCCTTCGCCGCCGTCCTGGTCACCGTTCCCTCGCCGCAGGCCCGGCCGCTCCTCGCCCCTGTCGCGCCGTCGCTCGCGGCCTCGGCCGCGGCGGCGCCCATGGCCCCGTGCTGGGCGGTCATGATCGCGTTCGAGTCGCCCGTGGAGACCGGTTTCGACGCGGCCTTCGTGACCGGCGGGCCGCTGTCGTGGATCGCCCGCGACGGCTCCAAGCCGGGCCGGCCCGCGGGCGAGCGCTGGGTGCTGCACGGCTCGCCCGACTGGTCGACGTCGGTCATCGAGGCGTCGGCGGACGACGTGATCCGTGATCTGTCCGCCGCCTTCGCCGGGGTGGCGGGGCGGCTTCCCGGCGTCGCCCGGGCCGCTGCGCACCGCTGGCGCTTCGCCCTTCCGACGGCCGGCGTCGCGGAGGGCTACGCTTTCGATGCGGAACGGGCCATCGGGATCGCGGGCGACTGGTGCGCCGGCGCCCGGGTCGAGGGGGCCTGGGTCAGCGGCCTGCGCCTCGCCCGCGCCCTCGAAGCCGCAGGACGATGACCCCGTGACCGTCGATCACGACCCCGTGCAGAGCCCGTGCATCCGCGTCTGCTGGGTCGATCCGCGCACGGGCCTCTGCGCGGGTTGCCTGCGCACGCTGGACGAGATCGCGCGCTGGGGCGGGATGAGCCCGGGCGAGCGCCGGTCCCTCCTGGCGGAACTGCCCGGACGGTCGCAGCGCCCGGGCGGCTGACGGCGGCGCGGCAGGGTCAGGCGGCCCGCAGGTCGGCGATGCGGTCCCGGTCGCCGCGCAGGCGGTGCAGGTGCCGGCCGACGACCGCCGACACGTCCGGCGGCAGGTCGCGTTCGAGCGTGCGCTCGTAGCGGCGCACCGCTTCGCCTTCGCCGCGCTCGATCTCCTGCAGGATCGCCTGCCGGTCGTTGCCGAGGACGGCGGCCTTCAGCCCGGCGAAGGCGCGGTGGGCGGTGCCGAGCAGCGTCCCGCTCTCGGCCGGCTCGCCGCCCTGTTCGGCCACCTTGGCCTGCAGTTCGCGGACCATCGCGCCCCGTTGGGCCGAGAGATCGTTGAACAGCGCCTTGAGGTCGCCGTCGGCGGTCGTCTCCGCCGCCCGACGGTATCCCTCGTGACTGTCCTCGGTGATCTGGACGAGATCGTTGAGCGCATCCACCACCTGGTCGCGCGTGAGCATTCGGACTGCCTCCCTCGTGCGGGTCGTCCGAGGGAAACCCCGGGGCCCGACGCGGGGTTCCTGCGGTGGGAAGACGGGGCTGGGGGAGGGCCGGATGCGCATCCTGGTGCCGGCGATGGCCGGGGTGTTCCTTCTCGCGGGGTGCGCGGGGCTCGACGCGCCGAACCTGCCGCCGCCGACGCCGGTGGCGGTCTTCGCCCCGGTGTCCGACCCCGCCTCGCCCACCGGGACGTGCCTTACGCTGACCGAGCGGCACGTGACGGGCCGGACGGTCCTCGGCTTCGCCCGGACCGAGTTCCGGCCGACGGGCCGCCTCTTCTGCCCGGCGCCCGGGGTGGTGGCGTGGGGCCGGCCGCCCCCGCCGTCCTGACCGCGTCAGGCGAAGACGGTCAACTGCTTCGGACTGTCCATCAGGAGGAGGTCGAGGGCGGCGATGATCCGCTCGATCCGCTGGCGCGTGGCCTCCAGCGCGTCGGCCGTCTTGTCGTCGACCTGCGCCTCCATCAGCATCTCGTCGAAGTAGCCCAGCGTCCGGATGAAGGACGCGCGCTCCTCCGACAGAACCTCGAACGCGCCGAGGGAGCGCGAAACCGTGTCCGGCGGCTCCTTGAAGAAGCTGTCCGACAGGATCGCGTAGGTGGCCAGTGCCCGCAGCTTGCACTTCACCAGCCAGATGTTGAAGTTCGGCGGAAGCATGTCCGCGACCGGGACCATCCGGTCCGCCATCGTGTCGATGAGATCACGCGATTCCAGGTACTTCTCCCGCAGTTCCTTGTAGCGCAGGAACGTGGCGGGCTTCTCACCGGCCGCGAGGCGGTCGAGATTGGCCAGCTGGGCGGCGAGAGTGCGGGCCATCGACTGCACGATGTCGCGCAGCTTGTCCCGCGTGATGAACTGGCGTTCGGGTTCGTACATGGCCCCCACTCTCGCTCCGGACCGGTTTCCGAGGCGTTAAACCGCCTGCGTCCCGGTATCAACGATCTTTAGGTGTGTGAGCGGCAATACGGAAGGTGGCTTGACGGTCTGGAGGACGAAGCTGGAGTTCACGTCCTTCACCCCGGGGAAGCGGAGTACCCGGTTCATCACGAAATCGGCGAAGGCGTCCATGTCGGGCGCCATCACCTGCAGCAGGAAATCGTGGGTGCCGGTGGTCACCCAGCAGGCGACGACCTCCGGATGGGCGCGGACGGCGGTGCGGAACGCCTCGGTGTCGACGTCGTTGTGCCGCTCGATGGTGAGCTGCACGAAGGCCAGCACGCCGAGCCCGATCGCCCGCGGATCGAGCACCGCGGCATAGCGTCCGATCACGCCCGCCTCCTCCAGCCGCCGCACCCGCCGCAGGCACGGCGTCTCCGACAGGCCGACGCGCTGGGACAGGTCCACGTTGGTCAGCCGACCGTCGGTCTGGAGCGCCTCCAGGATGCGGACATCGGTCCTGTCGAGGGTCGTCATGAGCGGTTCCTTCCTGCGATCGGTGTGTTGGTGGCGGATCATGCCACGGAGCCCCTGTTCGGCGGATCTCTTCGCAAGGACATGCCAGCCCCGCGCCGATACGATCGGGCTCGATCCATGTTCCGAGGGAGGACACCGTGCCCGACGTCGCGTCCCACGCCCCCGTTCCCCCGCAGCCCGGGCTGCGCGGCGACTACGGCCACGTCGCCGCCGACTGGACCGTCGCCCAGGACTGGGCGGGCTACGGCGCGGCCGATCACGCCATCTGGCGCACGCTCTACGACCGGCAGATCCGTCTCGTGGGGGACTACGCGGCGCCGGAGTTCCTGAAGGGCCTCGCCGCCCTCGACGCCGCCGCCGGCGTGCCGCGGTTCGAGGCGGCGAGCGAGCGGCTGCGCCGGCTCACCGGCTGGACGCTCGTCGCCGTGCCGGGCCTGATCCCCGATGCGCCCTTCTTCGCGCATCTGGCGGCGCGGCGGTTTCCCGTGACGGTCTGGATCCGCCGGCCGGACGAGCTCGACTATCTCGTCGAGCCCGACGTCTTCCACGATTTCTTCGGCCACGTGCCGTTGCTGGCCGATCCCGTCTTCGCCGGCTATCTCCAGTCCTACGGCGAGAAGGGGGCCGAGGCGATCGCCCACGGGGGCCTGAAGCCGCTCGCCCGGCTCTACTGGTACATGGTCGAGTTCGGCCTGATCCTTCGCGACGGCGATCTGCGGGCCTATGGGGCGGGGATGCTCTCCTCGGCCGGCGAGACGGTCTTCAGCGTCGAGGATCCCCGTCCGCTGCGCGTCGCCTTCGAGCGGGACCGGGTGATGCGGACCGACTACCGGATCGACGACTTCCAGCAGACCTACTTCGTGCTGGACGATTTCGCCCGGCTGTTCCGGGCGACCGAGGGCACGTTCGCGGGGCTCTATCCGCGGTTGGCGGCATTGCCGACCATCGCGCCGGGCGAGCGCGCCGAGGGCGACCGGGTCGTGCCGCCACGCGGCCGTCCGGCCGCAAGACGGAATGACGTGGCGGCGCCTGCGGCCTAGACTGGCGCCAAGGGACGCGCAAGCCGTCCCGGCGCGAGAGGAACCGCCGATGCCCGTCTCCGGCATGAACCACTTCACCATCATCACCGACGACGTGCCCGCCACGGAGGCCTTCTACGGCGAGCTTCTCGGCCTGCGGCCGGGATGGCGGCCAGCCTTCGCCTTCCCCGGCCTCTGGCTCTATTGCGGGGACGTGCCCATCCTGCACGTGGTCGGCCGCGACAGCCTGCCCGAACAGCGGACCGGGGTGATCGACCACCTCGCCTTCACCGCGAGCGGCCTCGCCGGATACCAGGCGGACCTCGAGGCGCGCGGGATCGCCTACGATCTGCGGCGCCTGCCGGGCGGCGGCCAGTGGCAGATGTTCCTCCACGACCCGAACGGCGCACGCGTGGAACTCGACTTCGATGCGGCCGAGACGCCCAGGGCGGGCTGACCGGCCGCCGCAACCTTTGGTCTGTGCCCGCCTTGGCCGGCGGCGTCTTCGTCGCATATCATCGGGGAGACGACAGCCGGCCGGAGACGGGACGATGCGGGACATGGCACCGACCTACGGCGTCCTGCACAGGGCGCTACACTGGACGACCGCGATCCTCATCGCGGGCCTGCTGCCCATCGGCTGGTACATGGTCGACCTCGACTTCACCGACTGGAAGCTGACCGTCTACACGCTGCACGAATCGTTCGGCGTGATCGTCTTCACCCTCACCGGCGTACGGCTCGTCTGGCGCCTGCTCCACCCGGTGGAGCCCGAGGCGGGCCTCTCCCCCGTCGAGCGCGCGACCTCCCGCGCGGTGCATCTGGCGATGTACGCCCTCATGATCGCGATCCCGTTGTCGGGATGGATCGGGACGTCCGCGTTCGGCTTTCCGGTGCAGTGGATGTTCCTGTTCACCATCCCGTCGCCCGTGGCCAAGGACGACGCGCTCGGCCGCCTCGTCCTCGACGCCCACGGCTGGCTCGCGATGGGCTTCGCCGCGCTGGTCGCGCTGCATCTCGCTGGCGTCGCCTATCATGCTTTCTTCAAGAAGGACCGGGTCCTCGACCGGATGCTGCGCGGCACGTCCTGAGCCCGCCGCAGGGCCGGATTGCATACATAAAGATATCTTTATGCTTGCCCGGGAGCGGCCCGCGCGCTAAGTCACCCGCCGACTGGTTCCGGCGCCCCGAGCGCCGGGCCCCATCGCGCCCGTATCCTCTGAGGAGCCGCCCGACATGCCCGACGCCCGCCAGTTCACCGACCACAAGGTGAAGGACATCAGCCTCGCCGGCTGGGGCCGCAAGGAGATCACGATCGCCGAGACCGAGATGCCGGGTCTGATGGCGCTCCGCGAGGAGTACGGCGCCGCGCAGCCGCTGAAGGGCGCGCGGATCGTCGGCTGCCTGCACATGACGATCCAGACCGCGGTGCTGATCGAGACGCTGACCGCGCTGGGCGCCACCGTCCGCTGGTCGTCGTGCAACATCTTCTCGACCCAGGACCACGCCGCCTCGGCCATCGCCGCCGCCGGCATCCCCGTCTTCGCCTGGAAGGGCGAGACGGAGGAGGAGTTCTGGTGGTGCATCGAGCAGACCCTGCGCGGCCCCGACGGCTGGGTCCCGAACATGATCCTCGACGACGGCGGCGACGTCACGCAGATCATGCACGACAAGTACCCCGAGATGCTCGACGTGGTGCGCGGCCTGTCGGAGGAGACGACGACCGGCGTGCACCGGCTGTACGAGATGATGAAGAAGGGCACGCTGAAGGTGCCCGCCATCAACGTCAACGACAGCGTCACCAAGTCGAAGTTCGACAATCTCTACGGCTGCCGCGAGAGCCTCGTCGACGGCATCAAGCGCGCGACCGACGTGATGATGGCCGGCAAGGTCGCCGTCGTGTGCGGCTACGGCGACGTGGGCAAGGGCTCGGCCGCCAGCCTGCGCAGCCAGGGC
>JBIJED010000368.1:0-4063 GCA_044343785.1 Azospirillales bacterium
CGGCGAGACGGGCGAGGAGGTCGGCGAATCCCCGGCCGGCCGGTGCGGGCACCAGCGCGCAGAGGTTGGCGGCCCCCGCCTCCGCCGGCTGCAGCCCGGCGTAGCCGCCGCCGGGCAGCAGGTGGAGTTCCGTCCGACCGGCGAGCGCCGCCGCCGCGGACGGGGCGAGGCGCAGGTGCATCTTCCAGCCGACGGTGTCCGCGATGCGGGGGACGGGCGCCGTGCGTCGCCAGTCCCGCAGGTCGTGCTTGCCGGTCGCCAGAAGAAGGCGCGACGCCCCGACGACCGTCCCGTCGGCCGCCCGCACGCGGACCGCACCGTCGGTCGGATCGATCGCCCGCACCGCGACGCCGGTCCGCACCGCCGCCCCCGCCCGGCGCGCCATGTCGAGGAGCGCCGCGTCCAGCGTCAGGCGCGACACCGCGAAGGCGGGAAACGGGAGCGGGGCGTCGGCCGACCGCCGATCGTCGGCGAGGGCGACCGTCGACAGGGGCAGCGCGCCGAGCGCCGCGAGGTCGACGCCGAGGGCACGCAGCGCGTCCGCGGCCTCCCCGCTCAGGAATTCGCCGCAGACCTTGTGGGCCGGGCCCGCCTCCCGCTCCAGCAGGAGGACGCGCCGGCCCGCCCGCGCCAGCGCGATCGCCGCCGCCGATCCGGCCGGCCCACCGCCCGCGACGATCACGTCGGCGTCGGTCACGGGCGCGCTCCCGGTCGGGTGCCGACACCCCAGCGGAAGGGAAAGTGCCAGTCGATCGCGACCGACCCGGGTGCGACGCCGGCCGCCGCGAGCACCCGCGCCCACTCGTCCCGCGTCAGCGCACGGCGGACGGAGACCGGGCCGTCGTGCCGCACGAACCGGTGGACGGGAAGGACGGCGAAGGCCGCCCGCAGGAACCGCTCCGGCAGCCAGTGACGGTGCAGGTCGTTGACGAACCAGCCGGCGCGCGCCGTCCGCTCCATCCAGGCGACGAAGCGGACGAGGCCGTCGTCGTCGAGATGATGGGCGAAGAGCGCGCTGACGATCACGTCCGGCGCCGGATCCGGGGCGAGCGCCAGCGCGTCGGCGACGATCCAGCGTACGGGCACGTCCGCGGGCGTCGCCGATGCCGCCGCCGCGACCGCCTGCGGGTTGAGGTCGACGCCCGCGAGGTCGACCGCGAGCCCGCGGCGGCGGGCCCAGCGGGCGATCCGGCGCAGCATGTCGCCGTGCCCGCAGCCGACGTCGAGCACCGAGAGCCGGTCGCGCCCGGCGGCGATCCGGCCGAGCCAATCGAGCGTCGGCCGATAGCCGAGGCTCGCCCGGTTCACCCGCTCCAGATCGGCGAGGCAGCGGGCGAGGTCGTCGGGCGGAACGGCCTCGACGTCCATCCGCTCCGTCTCGCGGCTGCGGCCCGGAAGGAGGGGAGCCGCCGTCACCCCGCCTCCCGGAAGGCCATCGCCTCGACGGTGATGCCGGGCCCGAACCCCATCGCGACGCCGGAGCGGCCGGACGGCGGCGCGCGCATCATCCGCTCCAGCACGAACATCACCGTCGCCGACGACATGTTGCCGAAGTCGCGCAGCACCCCGCGTGCGGTCGCGAGCGCGTCCGCCGGCAGGGCGAGCGTGTCCTCGACCGCGTCGAGGATGGAGCGCCCGCCGGGGTGGACGGCCCAGAGGTCGACCGCCGCCTGCGGCCGGTCGCCGAGGATCGCCGGCATCTCCGCCGGGAGCCCGCGGCCGATCAGCCCCGGAACCCGGCCGGAGAGGCGCATGTCGAACCCGGCGTCGCCGATCCGCCAGGTGATGTCGTCCGCACTCGCGCAAAGCAGGGTCGAACGGAACCGGTCGAGCGCCAGCCCCGCGGGCTCGGCCGTGACGAGCGCCGCGGCGCAGCCGTCGGCGAACAGCATGAAGCAGAGGATCCGCTCCATCGTCGCCGTGTCCTGGAAATGGAGCGTGCAGAGTTCGAGGTTGACGACGAGGACCCGCGACGCGGGATCGGAGCGCACCGCGTGGCGGGCGATCTTCAGCGCATTGAAGGCGGCGTTGCAGCCCATGAAGCCGACCTGCGTCCGCTCCACCGTCCGCGGCAGCGCGAACCGTTCGATGAGATCGCGATCGATCCCCGGCGCGGCGAAGCCGGTGCAGCCGGAGACGACGAGATGGGTGACACCGGCCAGCGCGTCCGGCCCGGCCTTCAGCAGCAGGTCCTCGACGGCGGCGGCGGCGAGCCCCGGCGCCTCCCTCTCGAACCGCCGCATCCGCTCCCCCGTCCCGGGAAACCGGTCGGGGGCGTAGAAGGTCTCGCCCCCCGCCTCCGGCGGCCGGTCGTGGGCGAGGACGGACCAGCGGCGGGCGATGCCCGAGCGCTCGGCCATGCGCTCGAACAGGTCGCGCCGCCGCTCGCCCGCGATGCGGGTGCGGACGTGGTCGAGGAAGGCGCGGTGGACGTCGTGGGCCGGCACGGCGACGCCGATCGCGTTCAGATGGGCGGTGGCAGGCGGCATTTCGGATTCCAGGGTCCGGCCGGCGCACACCGGGCCGTCAACATAACCCTACGAATCGCGGGTCGTTTCAAGTAGGGAACGCACGATGACGACACGCAGGACGGATCGAAGCCGGTGACGGACACCCCCACCCCGCCGCCCGAACCCTTCGTCTCGCCCTGGGAGGCGCCGGACGAACTCGGTGCGCTGTTCGACAACAATCGCGCCTGGGCGCAGCGGATGCGCCGGTCCGACGCACGGTTCTTCGACCGCCTCGTGTCCCAGCAGTCGCCGCGCTATCTGTGGATCGGCTGTTCGGACAGCCGGGTCCCGGCGAACGAGATCCTGGGGCTGGCGCCGGGCGAGGTGTTCGTCCACCGCAACGTCGCCAACCAGGTGTTGGCGGCCGACCTGAACTGCCAGGCGGTGATCGCCTACGCGATCGAGAACCTGCATGTCCGCCACATCATGGTGGTGGGCCACTACGGCTGCGGCGGCGTGCGCGCGGCGCTGGCCGGGCCGACCGACGGGCTGGTGGGCCATTGGCTCCAGCAGGTGGAGTTGTTCCGCCACGTCCACGGCCGACGGCTGAACGCCATCACCGAACCCGAGGAGATGGCCGACCGGATGTGCGAACTGAACGTGATCGAGCAGGTGAGCCAGCTCTCCCGCCTGCCGAGCGTCATCACGGCCTGGGACCGCGGCCAGCCGCTCACGCTCCACGGGCTGATCTATGGCCTGCACGACGGGCTGCTCCGCAACCTCGGCACCTCGCTCGACCGGCGGCCGGAGACGCTGAACTGGCGCAAGGCGGCGCTTCGGGCGCTCTGGGCGCGGCCCCCGGCGAACCGGTGAGCCACGTCAGCGGGCGAGGATCATGATCCGCACGTCGCGATCGGGGGCGTCGACATGTCGACCGGCGGGAGGGGGACGATCACGAGGGTGGAGACGGGCGCGCCGACGACATGGCGGAAGAGGTGGCAGCCGGCGAGCCGTTCGGGACCGATGAACCGATCCCCGGAGAGCATCGGGATCGTCTCGGTGCGGGCCGGTTCCGATGTCCGTGACCCCGCATGGTCGCGCGGAGGGCGGCGGGTTTCCGTGTGCTCCCATGGCGTTTCGCGGTAGCCTCGGCCCGCCCGCCTTGTCGTCGAGGGGTCCCGTGCCCAAGAGGAAGTCGCCCGCACCCCGGCCGCCGATGGCGTCGGCGCCGCCCGGGATGACCCCGGAGGAGATCGGCCGCGCCTTCGAGAACGCCGCGATCCTGCTGGAGCGGCTGGCGGCGGCCGGCCTGCCGGTCGAGGACCGGAGCGTGAAGCGGGCGCCCCGGGCGCGGGCGATCGACAGGACCGACCAGGGCGACCAGTTCGTGATGCCCGGCGCCGAGCGGCGGACGATCCCCGGCAAACCCTATTCCGTGGAGGCCGACGGACAGCTCCTCCTCGCAGGCGTGGCGCCGGTCACCGACGCCGACCGGGCCCGCCACGCCGTCGATGCGCCGCTGCGCCCACGCCGCCGCCAGAAGCCGCCACCACCCGACGGCCTCTTCCGCCGTTGACGCGACGGGCATGCGCGACGCCGGCCGCGGCTTGCCG
>JBIJED010000370.1:0-4058 GCA_044343785.1 Azospirillales bacterium
AACTGCTGTCGAACGAGCGGGTGGATCTGCTGGCGGGCGGGTTCCTCTCCAACGTCGGCCTGGCACTGGCCGACGTGGCGCGCCAGAACCGGCGCCTCTTCGTGGCGTCCGAGCCCCTGACCGACGCGCTGGTCTGGTCGCAGGGCAACCGCTACACCTTTCGCCTGCGCCCCTCGACCTACATGCAGGCGGCCATGCTGGTGGAGGAGGCGGCGAAGCTGCCGGCCCGCCGCTGGGCCCTCGTGGCGCCCAACTACGAATACGGACAGTCCGCCGTCCGCTGGTTCAGGGAACTGCTGGCGAAGGCCCGGCCCGACGTGACCTTCGTCGCCGAGCAGTTCCCCGCGCTGGGCCGGATCGACGCCGGTGCCACGGTACAGGCGCTGGCGGCGGCGAATCCCGAGGCGATCTTCAACGTCACCTTCGGCGCCGACCTCACCAACTTCGTCCGCCAGGGCAACGTCCGCGGCCTGTTCGAGCGGCGGTCGGTCGTCAGCATGCTGACCGGCGAGCCCGAATACCTCGACCCGTTGCGCGACGAGGCGCCGGAGGGCTGGATCGTCACCGGCTATCCGTGGGAGGAGCTGAACACCCCCGCCCACGCCGCCTTCCGCGACGCCTATCGCCGGCGCTGGAACGAGCCGCCGCGCCTCGGCTCGGTCGTGGCGCACGAGACCGTGACCGCCATCGCCGCAGCACTCGCCCGCGCCGGGACCACGGACAACGAGCGGCTGGTCGAGGCGTTCCGGGGTCTGCGCTACGACGGCGTCTTCGGCCCGGTCGAGTTCCGCGCGATCGACCACCAGTCGACGCTGGGCGCCTTCGTGGGTCGGACCGCACTCGTCGGCGGGCGCGGGCGGATGGTCGACTGGCGCTATGCGGACGGGGCCGCGTACCTGCCGCCGGACGAGGTCGTCCGCACGCTGCGCCCGCAGGGGACCTGAGGCCGGGGGCGTTGGAGGTCCTCGTCCTTCAGGCGCTGAACGGCCTCGCGAGCGCGTCCTCGCTCTTCCTCGTCGCGGCCGGGCTGTCGCTGATCTTCGGCGTCACCCGCATCGTGAACTTCGCCCACGGCTCGCTCTACATGCTGGGCGCCTATCTCGCCTGGACCGTCGTGGAGCACGGGCCGGGCGGGGCGCTCGGCTTCTGGGGCGGGATCGCGGCGGCGGTCGCGGCGACGGCCCTGATCGGCGCCGTGATCGAGATCGTGCTGCTGCGGCGCATCTATCGCGCGCCCGAACTCTTCCAGCTTCTGGCCACCTTCGGCGTCGTGCTGATCGTTCAGGACCTGGCGCTCGCCATCTGGGGACCGCAGGACCTTCTGGGACCCCGGGCGCCCGGGCTGCGCGGGCCGATCACCATCCTCGGCCAGCGGTTCCCGCTCTACGAGGCGTTCCTGATCCTCGTCGGCCCCACGGTGCTGGCGCTCCTCTGGCTGCTGCTGAACCGCACCCGCTGGGGCACGCTGGTCCGCGCCGCGACCCAGGACCGGGAGATGGTGGGCGCGCTGGGGGTGGACCACCGGCGCCTGTTCACCGGCGTCTTCGCCCTCGGCTCGGCGCTGGCGGGCCTCGCGGGCGCGCTCCAGCTCCCGCGCGAGGGGCTGTCGCTGCACATGGACCTCGCGGTGGTGACGGAGGCGTTCGTGGTCGTGGTGGTCGGCGGGCTCGGGTCCGTCGCGGGCGCCTTCCTCGCCGCGGTGCTGATCGGCCAGCTCCACGCCTTCGGGATCCTCGTCTTTCCCAAGATCACGCTCGTCCTCGTCTTCCTCGTGATGGCGGTGGTGCTGGTCCTGCGCCCGCACGGCCTCCTGGGCCGGCCGCAGGCCGACGCCCGGTCGCCGTCGGGGGCGGGCGATCCGGTGCTTCGCCCGGCGACGCGCACGGTCAGGATCCTCGGCACCGCGGCGCTGATCGCCGCGATCGCGCTGCCGCCCTTCCTCGGCGACTACGGGCGGGTGGTCATGATCGACATGGCGATCCTCGTCCTCTTCGCCGCCAGCCTGCACTTCATGATGGGGCCGGGCGGCATGGCGAGCTTCGGCCACGCGGCCCCGTTCGGGATCGGGGCCTACGGGGCGGCGCTGGCGCTGAAGCTCGCGGGCGCGCCGATGGAGGTGGGCCTCGCCGCCGCCCCCTTCGCGGCCGGTCTCGCCGGGGTCGCCTTCGGCTGGTTCTGCGTGCGGCTGTCGGGCGTCTATCTCGCCATGCTGACCCTCGCCTTCGCCCAGATCGCCTGGTCGGTCGCCTTTCAGTGGGTGGAGGTGACGGGGGGCGACAACGGCCTGCTCGGCGTCTGGCCGTCGGACTGGGCGCGCGATCGCCTCGTCTATCTCTATCTCACCCTGGCACTCTGCCTCGGGGGCACGCTGCTGCTGCGGCGCGCGGTCTTCTCCCCCTTCGGCATGGCGCTCCGGGCCGGCCGGGACAGTCCGCTCCGGGCCGAGGCGATCGGCATCCCCCTGGGCGCCGTGCGCTGGGCCGCCTTCGTGATCGCCGCGGTCATGGCGGGGCTGGCCGGCGGCCTCTTCGCCTACGCCAAGGGCAGCGTGTTTCCGACGTATCTCTCCATCGCCAAGTCGGTCGACGGGCTGGTCATGGTGCTGCTGGGCGGGGTGCGGACGGTCAGCGGGCCGATCGTGGGGGCCGTCGCCTTCACCGGGCTGGAGGAACAGCTGACCCGCGTCACCGACCTCTGGCGCCTCGTCCTCGGCCTCGCGATCGTCGGCCTCGTCCTCGCCTTCCCGGCGGGTCTGGTGGGTGCCGCGGTCGCGCTGGCGGAGCGGCGGCGATGAGCGGGCCGGTGCTGGAGGCGCTGGGCCTCGCCAAATCCTTCGGCGGGGTGGAGGCGGTCGCGGGCGTGGACCTTTCGGTCGAGGCCGGTCGCCTCCTCGCCCTCATCGGGCCGAACGGGGCGGGGAAGAGCACCTGCTTCGACATGCTGAACGGCCAGATCCGTCCCGACCGGGGGCGCGTCCTTCTGGGGGGCGAGGACGTGACCGGCCTGTCGCCCCGAGCGGTCTGGCGGCGCGGCGTCGGCCGAACCTTCCAGATCACCGCGACCTTTCCCTCGATGACGGTGCGGGAGAACGTGCGGACGGCCCTGCTCTCGGTCCATGGCGCGCTGTGGAACCCCTTCGCCTCGGCGCACCGCCGCCACGACGACGAGGCGGACGCGCTGCTGGCGCTGGTCGGCATGGCCGATCAGGCGGACCGGGCCTGCGGCGTCCTCGCCTACGGCGATCTGAAGCGGGTGGAGCTGGCGGTGGCCCTGTCCAACGCCCCGCGCCTCCTCCTGATGGACGAGCCGACGGCGGGCATGGCGCCGCCGGAGCGCATCGCCCTCATGGGCCTCGCCGCCCGCCTCGCGCGGGAGCGGGGGATCGCGGTGTTGTTCACCGAGCACGACATGGACGTGGTCTTCGCCCATGCCGACCGGGTCGTGGTGCTCCACCGGGGACGGGTCCTCGCGGCGGGATCGCCGGCCGCGGTCCGGGCCGACCCCGCGGTCCGGGCGGTCTATCTGGGCGGGGAGAGCGGTCCGCCGTGCTGACCGTCGACGCGCTGCACGCCCATTACGGCCGCGCCCACGTGCTGGCGGACGTGTCGCTGACCGTCGCCCCGGGGGAGGTGGTGGCGCTGCTGGGCCGGAACGGGGCCGGCAAGTCGACGACGCTGAAGGCGATCATGGGCCTCGTCCCGCCCACCGGGGGCCGCGTGCGCCTCGACGGCCGGGACCTGACCGGCCGGGCGCCGTTCGAGATCGCGCGGGCGGGGATCGGCTGGGTGCCCGAGGACCGGCGGATCTTCACCGACCTGAGCGTGGCCGGGAACCTGGAGGTGGGCCGCCGCCCGTCGGTCGCGGGCCGTACCGTCTGGACGCCCGACCGCCTGTTCGCCGTCTTCCCCGCCCTCGGGCGCCTGAAGGATCGGCCGGCGGGGCGGATGTCGGGGGGCGAGCAGCAGATGCTCACCATCGCCCGGACGCTGATGGGAAACCCGTCGGTCCTGCTGCTGGACGAGCCGACGGAGGGGCTGGCCCCGGTGGTGGTGGAGGAC
>JBIJED010000369.1:0-4058 GCA_044343785.1 Azospirillales bacterium
GCCGATCGGGCGGCCCCATGACGGGGTTGTGGCGCCAGCGGGCCAACGGTCCGCAACAGCGACCCCGCCGCCACCGTCAGGCCGAGGAGGCCGACGATTTGCGACGGCCTCAGCCCCGCGTCGATCGACAGGTTGGCCGCCAGCACCCGCGCCGCCGGCAGGGTCTTGACCCCGGAGAGGAAGGCGACCTCGCCGGCACCCGCGGCCAGGGCCGCCGCGATCGCGAGCGCGAGCCAGACCGCCGGGCCGGGCCGTCCGTCGGGATCGAGGCGGTGGACGCCGCGCGCGGCCATCGCCCAGAGCCACACCCCCGCCATCGTCATCGGCCCGGAGACGTCGAGCCGGGCCTGGAGCGTGTAGTGCACCACGGCCACCGCGCCCGCCGCATAGGCGAGGCGGTGCAGCGCCCGCCAGCGAACCCCGCCCATCCGGCGGATCATCCCGTCGGTCGAGGTCGCGGCCAGCGCCGACAGGATGAGGACGCCCGCGAACCCGATCGTCAGGTAGAGCCGCTTGGCGATCTCGCCCGCCACGTGGACGAGGTCGAAGCCCCAGTCGGCGGCGTAGCCGAGGAGGTGGGCGGCGGCATAGGCGAAGGCGCCGACGCCGATCATCCGGCGCAGCGGCACGAGCGCCGCCCATCGCCACGCGCGGCGCAGCGGCGTGACCGCCAGCGACGCCATGAGGATCCAGGCGGCCCACCAGCCGGTGCGGTCCTGGAGGTCCTCGAACGGGCGCGCGCCGAGTTCGCCGGTCGCGAGATCGAAGAGCATCCCCGCGGCGGGCAGGCAGAGGGCGGCGAGCACCGCGATCCGCAGCGGCGAGAGGGCGCCCGCGCGGTCGCGCCAGGGGCGGGGAAGGGCGATCGTCATGATGGCCGGTCCCTTAGCACGCCCCGCCGTTCACCGGCGATCACGCTCGCTCGATCGGCGTGCTGGCGTTCCCGTCCATGACCGCCCCGGACGACCCCGCCCTGGTCGGCGACATCGCCGGCTTCGCGACGGGGCAGCCGTCCCTGCAGAGCTTCGACACCCTCGAGCCCTCGGAGGTGCTCGTCCTGCCCCGCGCGTCGGTCCTGGCAGCCTCCGACGCCGACCACGCGATGGAGCGGTTCGGCCGCCGGATCATCGAGCGCAGCTTCGCGGGATCCCAGCGGCGCACGGCGAACCTGCTGCGCCTGTCGCCGGAGGACCTCTACCGCCTGCTGGTCAGGAACCGGCCCGAGGTGGCGCGACGCGTGCCCCGGTACGTCGTCGCCTCCCACCTCGGGATCACGCCGGAGGCGTTGAGCCGGATCAGGCGGCGGCTCGCGCGGCCAACGTCGGCGGGGCGTTCGGCACGTGCGAGGCCCGGCCGGGGGCCTCGTCGCGCTCGCCCAACACCGCCAGTGCCTCCCCGAAATCCTCGACGTCGGTCCAGCTGTGAGGCTGGTCCGGGTCGCCGGGCGCCTCGGCCGCGCGGCCAAAGACGAGCGGGCCGAAGGTGCGCTCGCCCAGCGCCGACACCGCCATCCACGGGCCGAACAGGTCCGACGCGCGGCCGACCGTGACGGCCAGTTCGCCCCGGGCGTGGGCGGCGAACAGCCGTTCGGTCATCACGGCGCACCCCGGCGTGGCGCGCCGCCGTCAGCACGGCCTCCTGCAGGGGCGGGAACTCCTCCGGCCAGCGACGATAGGCGGGCTGCGCGCACTGGTAGACGGTCCCGGCGCCCGCGACCACGTTCCGCATGGCGGCGGCGTCCAGCACGTCGGCGCGACGCTCCTCGACGGTGCAACGCCACGGCCAGCGTGAAGGTCCACAGACCGCTGAACAGCGCCACGCCCATCAGTTCGCCGATGCCGCCCGCATGGGCGTTGGAGGCCTCGTAGACGACCGTCACGGCCGCCTGCGTCGGCCGCGTCGCCCGCGGCATACCGCTCGGCGAGACCGGGCATGAGGACGTGCCAGCGGATGATGCCCAGCGCCTCGGCGAGGCCCGCGATGGTGCCGAAGGCGACGGCGAGGCGGCCGAGCGTCCCGGTCATGCCCAGCGTGTCGCGCAGCAGGACCGCGAGCGGGATCATGGCGAGGGCCGAGAGCAGGCAGGCGCCGTAGCCGAGCGCCACCGCCCCCGAATTCGCCAGCAGGCGGGGCAGGGCGACCGAGGCGGGGTCGCCGAGGCTCTGGGGCCAGTCGATCGACGTGGCCAGCACGCCGAAGGCGGTCCACATCAGGACGAACTGGAGAAGGAGGAGGAGGCCGGCGGCGCGCGGTGCGCCCAGGGGCGCGGCGTCGGTCCGGGGGAGGGCGCTGGCGGTCATCGGGGGCTCCGGTCGAGAGGTTTCGATCCCCCACCCTCCGTCGCCCGGCGGACGTCCGCATTGACCCGGGTTAAGATCCGCCACTAGGGTCATTGTAGACATTCAGACAATCCGGGAGCCCGCCGTGACCGATCTCGTCATCCGCAACGGCACCGTCGTCCGCGAGGACGGCGTCGACCGTATGGACGTCGCCGTCACCGGCGGTCGCATCGCCGCGATCGGGCGTGGCCTGTCGGGCGCGCGGACGATCGACGCCGACGGGCTGATCGTGCTGCCGGGGGGCGTGGACAACCACTGCCACATCGAACAGCCGGTCTCGAAGAACGGGGCCAGCGCCGACACCTTCGCGACCGCCACCGCGTCCGCCGCGGTCGGCGGGACGACCAGCATCGTCTGCTTCGCCCGGCAGGCGGAGGGCGAGACGCTCTCCCGGACGGTCGCCGCCTATCGCCAGAAGGCGTCGCGGTCGGTCGTCGACCACGCCTTCCACGTCATGGTCATCGACCCGCGGCCGGAGGTCCTGGCCGACGAGCTTCCGGCGGTGGTGGCCGACGGCGCCCGGTCGATCAAGATCTTCACGGCCTACGACGGGCAGATGCTGTCCGATCCGCAGATCCTCGACGTGCTGGCGGTGGCGAGGCGCACGGGCGCCATGGTGGCGGTCCATGCCGAGAACCATGCGGCGATCAAGTTCCGTCTCGCCGAACTGCTGGCCGCCGGCCGCACGGACGCCTTCGCCCATGCCGAGAGCCGGCCGGGCATCGTGGAGGCGGAGGCGGTGCGCCGCATCATCACCCTGTCGGAGACGGCCGGGCAGCCGGTCCACCTCTTCCACGTCACCTGCGACCTCGCGGCGGAGGAGATCCGCCGGGCGCGCGCGCGCGGCGTGCGCGTCTATTCGGAGACCTGCACCCACTACCTGGCACTCACCGAGGACGTGCTGAAGGGGCCGATGGCCGAGGTGGCGGGCTTCGTCTGCTCCCCGCCCATGCGCCCGGAGGCCGACCGGCGCGCGGTGTGGCGCCACCTGATCGAGGGGACGCTCGACATGGTCTCCTCCGACCATTCGTCGTTCCGCATGGACGACCCGATGGGAAAGCTGAAGACGGGTCCGGACACGCCCTTCGACAAGGTGGCGAACGGCATGCCGGGCCTCGCGACGCGCCTGCCGGTGCTGTTCGACATGGCGGTGTCGGCGGGACGGATCGGGCTGGCGCGCTTCGCGCGCCTGACCGCGACGAACCCGGCGAAGCTCTACGGTCTCTATCCGAAGAAGGGGGCGGTCGCCGTCGGCGCGGACGCCGACCTCGCGCTCTGGGACCCGGCGAAGACGGTCACGCTGCGCGGCGCCGAACTCGTCAGCCGGGCGGGCTACACGCCCTACGAGGGGCGGACGGTGACGGGCTGGCCGGTGCTGGTCCTGTCGCGCGGCGAGGTGGTGGCGCGGGACGGGCGGCCGGAGGGCGCCGAGGGGCGGGGCGCGTACCTGCCGCGCGGGGCCTACGCCTGGCCGGAGCTGCACTGAGGGGGCTTCCGCTCCCCTCACCGCGCCTTCACGGTCTCCCCGTGCCGGGTGCAGGCCGGTTCGGCCAGCGCCACGAACGCTTCCGTGATCGCGTCCGGCGGCGGCAGGCTGTCCGGCCGCTCGCCCGGGAACGCCTCGGCCCGCATCTTCGTGCGGATGGCGCCCGGCGACAGAAGGTTGACGCGGAGGTTCGTCTGCCGCGTCTCCTCGGCCCAGATGCGCACCATCATGTC
>JBIJED010000371.1:0-4054 GCA_044343785.1 Azospirillales bacterium
CAGCAGCACCGCCACGCTGGCCGTCAGCGTCCGGTCGAGCCAGTCGGCGTGGGCGGTGCGCAGGTCGCTCAGCGTCTTGTGGTTCATCGACACCCCGCCGCACAGCCAGCGATAGGCCGCGTGGCTCCCGCACAGCGCCGCCAGTCGCCGCGCGCTGCCGACCCCGTCGATGGTCGCGAACAGCCACAGCGCCACCAGAATGCGCGGATCGGCCGCCGGGTGCCCCACATGCCCCTCGACCGACCGGATCCCGGCCAGAAGCTCCGACACGTCCAGCCCTTCGACGAACCGCCACACCAGCCGTGCCGGATGGTCGGCCGCGATCAGATCGTCCAGGCTGCTGGCATGAAGCGACACCTGCGACCGCTCCGCCTTCCGAAGCCGCGGGGCGCCCGATCGCTCCCGCGCCGGAGCCGCGACCTCCGGCAGATCATCGAAAAGACCGTCGCCCATGATCCCCTCCCCGGATATCGCCGCCGCCATTCTATCCGAGAGGACACACACATTCATTCACAGGATCTGAGCCGTCCGCGCGGCAACCCGTCCCGGAGCCCCTGCCGGCGATCAGGCGGGGACGTCGCCGTATTCGAACACGGCGAGGATGACCGCGACCGCATCACCCCCCCGGGTGAACGGAAGGAGCAGCCGGTCGACACCGATGAACCCCCGGTCGCGGTAGACGAGCGTGCCCCGTGCCCGCAGGGGCCTCCGCTCCAGGACGCAGGCGGCGTAATGGGCGAAGGCGTCTTCCGGAACGGCGTTGCTCGACAGATCCCGCAGCCGCAGCCCGCGGACGCGGAGGCCGTTCATCGCCTGCACCGTCTCGCCTGCGAGGCGGACCACGAAGTCGCGCGGATCGTCGCCGACGACGTCCACCACGGCGACCCGGTCCAGGCGCGCCGGCGGAAGTTCCAGGATGTCGACCGTGGACCAGTCGGGCACCGGCCGCCCGCCGGCCCAACGCGCCCAGGCGTCGAGGAAGGGTCCGAACGGCTCTTGGGAGGCGTCGCCCCCGGAGGCGGGATCAGAGCCGATGCTCGGCATCCGGACAGTCTCCCGACGAAATACTTGGCACAAGACAGCATCGACAGCATGACGCGGGTCGTCCGCCATGTCGACACGCATGCGGGTGTAATCGCGGCGCAGTATGTGATGGCTGGTTGCATGCTATGGTGGCAACGTCGCAACAGACTGCCACTCCGCTCCGCCATGGTCGCCCGCGTCCATACCGTCGCTTTCCAGGGCATCGACGTCCTCGACGTGGACGTGCAGGTGCAGATCGCCAACGGCCTGCCGGCCTTCGCCTTGGTCGGCCTGCCCGACAAGGCGGTGGGCGAGAGCCGCGAACGGGTGCGCGCGGCGCTCCACGCGCTCGGGCTCTCGCTGCCGCCCAAGCGCATCACGATCAACCTCGCCCCGGCCGATCTCCAGAAGGAAGGATCGCACTTCGATCTGCCGGTCGCGATCGGCCTGCTGACCGTCATGGGCGTCCTGCCCGGGGACGAGATCGAGCGGTTCGTGGCGCTGGGCGAGCTGGCGCTCGACGGCGCGCTGATGCCGGTCGCGGGCGTGCTCCCGGCGGGACTGCACGCGGCCGGGCAGGAGCGGGGCCTCATCTGCCCCGCGGCCTGCGGGGGGGAGGCGGCGTGGGGCTGTGGCAAGGGCGTGCTGGCGCCGCCCAACCTGCTGGCGCTGGTCAACCACTTCAAGGGCACGCAGGTCCTCGCCCCGCCGGAGCCGCGGCTGGAGGAGGCGGGCGCCGCCCCGCCCGACCTGCGGGACATCAAGGGGCAGGAGAGCGCCAAGCGCGCGGTGGAGGTGGCGGCGGCCGGAAGCCACAACCTCCTGATGATCGGCCCTCCGGGGTCGGGCAAGTCGATGCTGGCGGCGCGGCTCCCCGGCTTGCTCCCTCCGCTCGCGCCCACGGAGGCGCTGGAGGTCTCGATGATCCATTCGCTCGCCGGGCACCTGCCGGGCGGGCGGCTGCTGCGCAACCGGCCCTTCCGCGACCCGCACCACTCCGCCTCCCTGCCGGCCCTCGTGGGCGGCGGCGCGCGGGCACGGCCGGGGGAGGTGTCGCTGGCCCACCTCGGCGTGCTGTTTCTCGACGAGCTGCCGGAATTCCAGCGCGCGACGCTGGAGGCGCTGCGCCAGCCGGTGGAGAGCGGGCGCGTGTCGGTCGCGCGCGCCAACGCCCACGTCACCTATCCCGCGCGCGTCCAGCTCGTCGCCGCCATGAACCCCTGCCGCTGCGGCCACCTGGGGGAGCCGGGGCTCGCCTGCTCCAAGGCGCCGCGCTGCGGCCAGGACTACCAGTCGCGGATCTCCGGCCCGCTGTTCGACCGCATCGACCTGCACGTGGACGTGCCGGCGGTCAGCCCCGCCGACCTCGCCCTGCCGCCGCCGCGCGAAGGCACGGCCGCGGTGGCCGCGCGGGTCGCGGCGGCGCGGGCCCGTCAGACGGCGCGCTATGCGGCGCTCGCCGCCGAAACGCCGGACCGGCCGCCGGTCCGCACCAACGCCGAGGCCGACGGCGACCTGCTGGAGCGGGTCGCCGGCCCGGACGCGGCCGGCCGCACGCTTCTGACCGATGCGGCGGAACGCCTCAGGCTGTCGGCCCGGGGATATCACAGGGTGCTGCGTGTCGCCCGCACGTTGGCCGACCTCGACGGGGCCGAGGGTGTCCGCCGCCTGCACGTCGCCGAGGCCCTGTCCTACCGCCGCCTCGCGCCCGGGCGGTGACGGGCGGCAGGGGCTTGATCCACCGGCCGGAAAGGGTTATCTCCCGGTTCTCTGCCCCATGCGCGGCCGTCGGCGTTCGGCCGGCCCCCGCGTCCGGGCCTTCTCACGCGAGTTCATGTCGCCAGCCAACCCTAGTCGCTGACACCCGTCGACCGGTCGCGGTCCCCGGGGTGTCGTTCCGGAGGTACCGATGACCGTGCTCCTATGGGGGTCGACGAGGGTCGCCATCTGCGTCTGGCGTCTGCGTCGCTCCGCTCTCCACCGAACCCGGCCGCAACGCCGCGGCTGAACCGTCGGGTCACCGCCCGACCGTTCGGCCGTGGTCCCCCCGTCCGCGCGATCCGCTGGCGTGCGGGATGCCGAACCCCGCGTGTCCACCTCGAACCGACGACGAGGTGCCCGATGGCCGACCCTGTCCGTTTCCTCGCCCAGCGCATCCTTCACGCCGGGCTGACCCCGCTTCCCGACCGCGACCGGCGCGTCATCGCCCGCATCGCGCGGCGGACGCGCAAGGACGTGAACAGCACGTTCGATGCCCGCTCCACCGTGGGCCAGCGCCTCGCCGACAAGGTCGCGGCGGTGGGCGGCTCGTGGGCGTTCATCGGTGGCTTCGTCCTGTTCCTGTTCGCCTGGGCGGGCCTCAACGTCGTGATCCTGGGCGGCGGGTTCGATCCCTATCCCTTCGTCTTCCTGAACCTGCTGCTCTCCATGGTCGCGGCGCTCCAGGCGCCGATCATCATGATGAGCCAGAACCGGCAGGCCCAGAAGGACCGGCTCGCGGCGGCGATGGACTCCGAGGTGAACCTCAAGTCCGAGGCCGAACTGGCGGCGCTGCACGACAAGGTCGACCGGCTACAGGCGCAGATCGCCGAGCTGATCGCCCTCCAGCGCGGCGAGCGCGGCCCGGTGCCCGACCGCATCGCCGCATGATCGACGGCCCGGTCGCCGTTCCGGCCCGTGGGGGCCCCTGCGCCGCCTGCGGAAAGCCGGGGCCGTTGTGCGTCTGCGCGGCCATCGATCCGGTTCCGGTCCGCACGCGCGTTCTCGTCCTGCAGCACCCGCAGGAGAAGGCGGAGATCCTCGGCACGGCGACGATCGCCGCGGCCCAGATCGCCGGCGCGACCGTCCGGGCGGGGCTGTCGTGGCGGAACCTCGCGGCGGCGCTGGGGCGCGAGGCGGACGCCCGGCGCTGGGCCGTGCTCTACCTCGGCCCGGCCAAGGCGCCCGAGGGCCTGGCCGACCCGCTGGTCGCGGTCGACAAGGCCGGGGCGCCGCTTCCCGATCAGGGGGCGGCGCTCGCCGGGCTGGAGGG
>JBIJED010000372.1:0-4053 GCA_044343785.1 Azospirillales bacterium
ATGACGTCCAGCGTGGTGTCGAACCAGCCCGTCGCCACGAGGGCCATCCGGGTCATCGCCGCCCAGGTCCCTGCGACCAGCGCCGCCAGCGCCACCAGCGCGATCAGGGCGGCGACCAGCATCGTCCGCCGCACGACCGGGAGGTCGAGGTCGCGAAGGGAGCGCAGGAGCACGAACGGCATGGGGCGGTCCGGGAGACGGGCGGGCACGCGCCAGATGTGGTGCGCCGGCCGTCGTCCGTCAGGCCGGGCGGCGGTGCTTGCCCCGGGGCGCCCCCCATGCTACCCCGCGACCATCCCCGACAGATCCCGGAACGCCCCATGACCGAAGCCTCACTCGACGTGGTCGGAATCGGCAACGCCATCGTCGACGTCATCGCCAAGGCGGACGACGCCTTCATCGCCGCCAACGGGCTGGTCAAGGGGGCGATGACGCTCGTCGACATGGACCGGTCGGAGGCGCTCTACGGCCGGATGGGCCCGGGCATCGAGATGTCCGGCGGATCGGCGGGCAACACGATGGCGGGCATCGCCTCGCTGGGCGGGCGCGGCGGCTTCATCGGCAAGGTGCGCGACGACCAGCTGGGCGCCGTGTTCCGCCACGACATGCGGGCGCTGGGCGTGCGGTTCGACACGGCCCCGCTCACCGCCGGCCCGACCACGGCGCGCTGCCTGATCGTGGTGACGCCGGACGCCCAGCGGACCATGAACACCTATCTCGGCGCCTGCGTGGAACTGGGGCCCGAGGATCTCGACGAGGGCATGATCCGTGCGGCGAAGGTGACCTACATGGAGGGCTACCTGTTCGATCCGCCGCAGGCGAAGGCGGCGTTCCGCCGGGCCGCCTGGGTCGCCCACGCCGCCGGGCGGGAGGTGTCGCTGACGCTGTCCGACAGCTTCTGCGTCGAGCGCCACCGGGCCGACTTCGTCGACCTCGTCGAGAACGACGTCGACATCGTCTTCGCCAACCAGCACGAGGCGACGGCGCTGTTCGAGACCGGCGACGACCTCGACGCGGCGCTCGACCTTTTCCGCCGCCGCTGCAAGGTGGCGGTCGTGACGCTGAGCGAGAAGGGCGCGCTCGTCGTCTCCGGCGACCGGACGGTCCGGGTGCCGGCGGAGCCGATCGAGCGGCTGGTCGACACGACGGGGGCGGGCGACCTGTTCGCCGCCGGCTACCTCGTCGGCCACACGAGCGGCCGCGACCTCGCCGACAGCCTGCGCCTCGGCGCCATCGCGGCGGCCGAGGTCATCTCCCACGTCGGCGCGCGCCCGGCGGCGGCGCTGAAGGATCTGGTGCGGTCGAAGGGGCTGTGAGGGGCCGCGCGCTCGGTTCGGCGCCCGTAGCCCCCCTCACCCGAGCCCGAGCACGTCCCGCATGCCGTAGAGGCCCGGCGCCTGGGTCCTGACCCAGGCGGCGGCGCGGACGGCGCCGTGGGCGAACACGGCGCGGTCGGTCGCCTTGTGGACCAGCTCGATCCGCTCGGCCTCGCCGGCGAAGATCACCGTGTGCTCGCCCACCACGTCGCCGCCGCGCAGCGTGGCGAAGCCGATGTCGCCGGCGACCCGCGCGCCGGTGTGCCCGTCGCGCGAGCGGACCGCGCGCGCCGCCAGGTCCACCGCGCGCCCCCGGGCCGCCGCCTCGCCCAGCGCGAGCGCCGTGCCGGACGGGGCGTCGACCTTCCGCCGGTGGTGCATCTCCACGATCTCGATGTCGAACTCGGGCCCCAGCGTGCGGGCCACCTGCTCCACCAGGGCGGAGAGAAGCGTGACGCCCAGGCTGGTGTTCGCCGCCTGCACGACGGGCACGTAGCGGGCCGCTTCCGCGATGGCGGCGCGGTCGTCGTCCGAGAGGCCGGTCGTGCCGATCACCATCGGCACCTGCGCCTGGGCCGCGAGGCGGGCGTGGGCGACGGTCGCGGCGGGAACGGTGAAGTCGACGACCACGTCCGATCCGGCGAAGACGGACGCGGGGTCGGTCGTCAGGGCGACGCCCAGCGCCGGCAGGCCGGCGAGCGTGCCGAGGTCCTGTCCCGCCATCGCACCGTCGCGCTCGGTGCCGCCGACGACGACGGCACCCTCGGTCCCGGCGAACGCGCGGACGAGCATCCGCCCCATCCGCCCGCCGGCGCCCATGATCCCCACCCGCATGCCGACGCTCCGTTCAGTCCTTCAGATCGTCCCACAGCTCCCGCACCTTGGCGAAGAAGCCGCTGGACTGGGGGCTGGTGTCGGCGTCCTCGCCGGCCTTCTCGAACTCGCGCAGCAGGTCCTGCTGGCGCTTGGTCAGGTTGACCGGGGTCTCCACCACCGCCTCGACGTACATGTCGCCGCGGTTGGGGTTGCGCAGGATGCTCATGCCCTTGCCGCGCATGCGGAACTGGGCGCCCGACTGGGTTCCGGCGGGGATCTGGAGCTTGGCGCGGGTCCCGTCGATCGTCGGCACCTCGATCGTGCCGCCGAGCGCCGCCGTCGTCAGCGGGATGGGCACGCGGCACTGGAGGTCGGCGCCCTCGCGCTGGAACATCCGGTGCGGGGTGACCGAGAGGAAGATGTAGAGGTCGCCCGTCGCCGCACCCCGCATCCCGGCCTCGCCCTCGCCCGCGAGGCGGATGCGCGTCCCGTCCTCGACGCCGGCGGGGATGGGAACCTGCAACGTCTTTTCCCGCCGCGTGCGCCCGGCGCCGCCGCAGGACTTGCACGGATCCTTGATGACGCGGCCCTGGCCCTGGCAGGTGGGGCAGGTGCGCTGGATGGTGAAGAAGCCCTGGGTCGCCCGCACCTGTCCGGCGCCGCCGCAGGTGCCGCAGGTCTGCGGCTGACTGGCCCCGGCGGCACCGCTGCCGTTGCACGCCTCGCAGGGGCCCAGCGACGGCACGCGGATCGTCGCCTGGGAGCCCTTGAAGGCCTCCTCGAGCGTGATCTCCAGGTTGTACTTGAGATCGGCGCCACGGCCGCCGCCCCCCTGGCGGCGCTGGCCCATGAAGTCGCCGAACATCTCGTCGAAGATGTCGGCGAAGCCCGACCCGAAGTTGAAGTCGAAGCCGCCCGGGCCGGCACCCCCGCCGGGACCGCCGCGCCCGCCTTCGAAGGCGGCGTGGCCGAAGCGGTCGTAGGCGGCCCGCTTCTGGTCGTCCTTCAGGATGTCGTAGGCTTCGCTGATGTCCTTGAACTTCTGCTCGGCGTCCTTGTCGCCCGGATTGCGATCCGGGTGATACTGCATCGCCAGCTTGCGGTACGCCTTCTTCAGATCGTCCGCGGCGGCCGTCTTCGGAACGCCCAGCAGCGCGTAGTAGTCCTGCTTGGCCATGGGCGACGCTCGTCGCTCCTATCGGTCAGGGGGGGGCGGGCGAGGTGACGCGGCGTGGCCGCGGTGGGGGGGTCGCCCCCGCCGCGGCCACGCCCCTCACCGGCCCGGCGCGATCACGCCGAGCGCTTCTTGTTCTTGTCGTCGTCGACCTCCTCGAAGTCGGCGTCGACCACCCCGTCACGCGCTCCGCCCGCACCACCGGCCCCACCCGCGGGGCCGGCACCGGCGCCCGGATCGGCGGCACCCTTGTAGAGGGCCTCGCCCATCTTCATGGCCACCTGCGCCAGCGCCTCGGTCCTGGCGCGCAGCGTGGCGATGTCCTGGCTGTCGAGCACCGCGCGCAGCTCCTGGACGGCCTTCTCCACGGCGGCCTTGTCGGCCGGCGGGATCTTGCCCTCGTTGTCCTTCAGCGTGCGCTCGGTCGAGTGGACCAGACCGTCGGCCTGGTTCCGCGCCTCGACCAGCTCCTTGCGCTTCTTGTCGTCGGCCGCGTGCTGCTCGGCCTCCTTCACCATCCGCTGGATGTCGCCCTCGGAGAGCCCGCCCGACGCCTGGATGCGGATCTGCTGCTCCTTGGCGGTGGCCTTGTCCTTCGCCGTGACGCTGACGATGCCGTTCGCGTCGATGTCGAAGGTCACCTCGACCTGCGGCACGCCACGCGGGGCCGGCGGGATGCCGACGAGGTCGAACTGGCCGAGCAGCTTGTTGTCCGCCGCCATCTCGCGCTCGCCCTGGAAGACGCGG